>CALFWN010000001.1 GCA_937928335.1 uncultured Litoreibacter sp.
GCCACGCTATGGGCCAGCACGGCCTCGGGAAAGTTGCCCCGCCGCTCATAGGACCACGCAAAGAGCCAGCCGCCCACAAAGGTCATCGCGGCCACGACCCAGCTCCAATACATCAGATGCGCCAATGAGAAGACCGCCGCATTCACCCACAGCCCCCAACGCTGAAACAGCACGCCGTAGCGGCGGAAAAACAACGGACGGAACACCAGCTCCTGCGGCAGGGCCGAGACCAGCGGGTAGAACAGAGCAATGATCCAGATGATCGGCCAGCCCAGCGCGGTCCGTGGCGCGTCCGGGCCCAAAAGCTGAAACAGGCGCGCGGGCTGCCAAAACGCCATCACACCGTAGCTGACCACAAATGTCCCCACGGCCACGCCCGCAATCAGCAGCCATGAGATCCGGCTCACCCCCTCAAAAAGCGACCCCCAGCGGAACCCTTTTGTCAGATAGAGCAAGACCAGCCCCAGCCCGGTCAGCGTGAACAGGGCCGGGAACATCATCGCGGGCGGCAGCAGCACCGCAATGCCCACGGGCAATGCCAGAAAGAACAGGCTCCACTCAAAAGTCAGCTGGGTCCGGCGGGTCACGGTAGGCACAATTCTCCGGCTGCGCAGGGTTGCGCGTTGACAGTAAGGCGTGGTGCATGGCGCAGTGCAGCAAAAACCCCGTTCTGAGCCTTGTCATTTAGCGCGTACGACAAATGCTGCAAGGACCAATCAGGGGCACGAAGAGGCGACACACCGATGCAGAGCTCTCAGGCACAACAACGCGACCTTGTCCTGACCCTCGCGGTCATGGGCTTTGCCGGCTTCATAGCCTTTACGATCTTCACGCCGATCTGGCCACCTGATCTGTCCGCGATCTACTTCGCCGCATGGTTTTATGCCGACGGGCAGCTGGATCAGGTCTATGCCGCGCCGGAGCATTTCTTCTCAGCCCCAGAAGCGCCGGGCTGGCGGGCGCTGGCAATAGATATGGGTCACCCCGATGTCGATGTGCTGCCCTATCTTTATCCGCCCCTGTGGACGATGGTGCTGGGGCCGGTGGCCAAGGCACTGGCGCCGTTCGAGTTTTTCAAACTGGCCTTTATCGTCCAAATAACGGCGCTGGGGGCCTCAATCCTGCTGGCGCGTCGGATCATGGGTCCGACACGGCTCCCCGCAACGCTCTGGACCTTCATAACGGTAACGGTGGTGGTCGTGTCCACCATCGGGATCACCACGCTTTATTACAACCAGCCGCAGATCTTCGTCTCCTTCCTCGTGCTTTTCAGCATCGAGCGGCTCCGCCACGGCGCGCCGGTCAGCGCCGGGCTGCTTCTGGCGCTGGCCGCCGCGCTGAAAGTGACGCCCCTGTTATTCGTGCTCCTGTTCATTGCAGAGCGGCAATGGCGCGCGGTCGCCGCAATGGCTGCCGGGCTTGCAGCCTTCGCCCTGATCAGCTGGGCGGTGGTCCCGATAGAGCTGCAATCCGCCTTTTTCGAGCGCCTTGCGCAGGTGCAATCCGTCCTGCCCATGATGCATATCAACTTCTCGCTGCAAGCGTTGATGGGCTGGTCATTCGCCGCCGATCAAATGCCTGAGCTGTTCACTCAACAAGAGGTACTGGTCTGGCAAAAAGCAGGCTGGATCAGCTACGCCGGGACAGCGCTGATGCTGGCCGGGCTGGCCTGGACCTACCTCATCACCCGCAGGCTGGACCTTGCAGACCGCTACCGCATCCGGGTGCTGGCATTGTTCCTGATCATCCATCTTTGCGGCCCACTCAGCTGGGCACATTATTTCATGCCGATGATCCTGTTTCTGCCCGGTCTTGCCACGCTTTTTTCTCCAATCGTGGCGACGCTGATGATCACGGCGTTCGCTCTGGCCTGGACCTCGCAGATGCAAGGCTTCCTCAAAGGGTTGGACCCTCACATGTTCTACACTGTGCAATGGAACGTGGCCGTTCTGGTGGTCTTCTTCCTTTGCCTGATGGCCGCTGGTCACAGGCTCAACAGACGTTCCGCAACGCTTTAGCGCATTCCCGCCCCATCGGGCCTTGCACCCTTCAGGACGACTCCTTAAACCCCTGATAATTTGTGAGGCGCGGCGCTGCCGCTGCGACGTAATTTGCGCAAACTTGGGGACCGGGATCATGCCAAAAAGAACCGATATCAAATCCATCATGATCATCGGCGCGGGTCCAATTATCATCGGCCAGGCCTGCGAGTTTGACTATTCTGGCGCACAAGCCTGCAAGGCGCTGCGCGAGGAAGGCTACCGGGTCATTCTGGTCAACTCCAACCCCGCTACGATCATGACCGACCCCGAGATGGCCGATGCCACCTATATCGAGCCGATCACCCCCGAAATTGTCGCCAAGATCATCGAGAAAGAGCGCCCCGACGCGCTGCTGCCCACAATGGGCGGCCAGACCGGGCTGAACACCTCGCTGGCGCTTGAAGAAATGGGCGTGCTGGAAAAATTCAGCGTCGAGATGATCGGTGCGACCCGCGCCGCCATTGAAATGGCCGAAGACCGCAAGCTGTTCCGCGAGGCGATGGACCGCCTCGGCATCGAAAATCCCAAAGCCACCATCGTCACCGCGCCCAAGAACGACGCGGGCAAGTATGACGTCAAGGAAGGCGTCAGGATCGCCCTTGACGCGCTGGAAGAGGTGGGCCTGCCCGCTATCATCCGCCCCGCTTTCACGATGGGCGGCACGGGTGGCGGCGTGGCTTACAATCGCGACGATTATGAGGCGATCTGCCGCTCCGGCCTCGACGCCTCCCCGGTGGGACAAATCCTTGTGGATCAATCGCTTCTGGGCTGGAAAGAATACGAGATGGAGGTCGTGCGCGACCATGCCGACAATGCCATCATCGTCTGCGCCATCGAAAATGTGGACCCGATGGGCGTGCATACGGGCGACAGCATCACCGTGGCCCCGGCGCTCACGCTGACCGACAAAGAATACCAGATCATGCGCAACCACTCCATCGCCGTGCTGCGCGAAATCGGCGTGGAGACCGGCGGCTCCAACGTGCAATGGGCCGTGAACCCCGCTGACGGGCGCATGGTGGTGATCGAGATGAACCCGCGCGTG
>CALFWN010000002.1 GCA_937928335.1 uncultured Litoreibacter sp.
CACGGGCCGGGGCTCAGCACGATGCCAGAGGGGCGCAGCGCCATTGCCTCCTGCACATCCAGCGCATCGTTGCGGCGCACATCAACGTCGGCCCCCAGCTCGCCCAGATAATGGACGAGATTATAGGTGAAGCTGTCGTAATTATCGATCAAAAGCAGCATGAAAGTCTCACTTTGGTACGCAGTGGCCTGATTTCTTGCGAAAAGGCTTCCTGCACCATTCCGGTCGCTGTATAAATGGACAGAGCGACGCGCCGGGGTCAAGGCCGCTTGATATGGCCTCCCCGATTCGGCGCGCAAAAAATGAGCGTGGGAATACACGTCAAAACGAGGTGCAGAACATGGCCAAGGGCATTTTATCTGGAATGGCGTGGGGCGCGGTAGGCGGAACAGCTTTGCTGACCGTGTTGTCGCTTTACACACCGATGGGGGGCGAAAAGGTATCACCGGCGGATGCGGAGGCCAAACAGGCCACGCAGGACACTGTCGAAGAGGTCACCTCCCTTGAGATTGACACCCAGCCTGCGCCGGAAGTTGTGCCAGAAATTCTGCCCGAGACCGTTGTTGAGGCTGCGCCAGAGATTGCTCCCGAGATCAAAGAGGATGTCGTGGCAATTGCCCCTGACGTCCAGTCCACTGCGCCCGAGGCCGCGCTGACCGCGCCCGAGGAGAGCGCCCCGCTCAGAGAGACAACCACCGCTGAGGCCAAACCAAGCCTGCCGTCAGTTCCGTCATTGTCGGATGCGCCACTGGAGCAGGAGGTTGAGTTCACCAGGCCGGAAAATCCGGATGACCCCGTCACAGCGATTGTCATCGCCGAAGCTCCGCAGGAGCCGGTCTTGCCTTCTCAAAGCAATGCGACGCCTGCGCCAGCCCCATCAGTGGCACCGGCCCAGCTGGCAGACGCGCCCATTAGCGTGACGCAGCCCGCGCAGGATGAAACACCGGCGGCGGATGACAGGCCATCGGAGCCTTTTGAGGTGGCAGAGCTGGAGATCCCGGAGCTGGGCCCTTTCACGGTGAATGAGACACCGACCCAGGAATCCGCGAAACCGCGCATTATCTTTCCCAGCTTTGACAATAATGTAGAGCCGGAAGACGAGACGGAGATTGCCACGGATAGCGACACCGAGGCCGCTGAGGCAGGTGAGGCGGATGTGACACCGATCTCTTCCAACACGCCGATTGTGTTGCAGGTGCCCAACACGGAAAATCAGGCAACCGGCGTGGTGGTGAACCGCTTGCCGTCGCTGAGAACCCCGGACACTGCGGAGGCGGAAGAGCCTGAGGCCGAGGATGCGGTACCTGCGGACCTGACCGGGCTTGGAGCATTGCAGGCCTTTGCCAGCGACATTGATGTCGCCGAAGCAGACTCCTTACTGGGTGTGATCCTGGTCCATGCTGGTGCGGATGGCGTTTCCGCCGAAGAGCTGACGAAATTGGAACTGCCCTTTTCAATTGCGATTGATCCCGCACAGCCGGGTGCCAAAGAGGCGGCCGCCACCTACCGCGCTGCGGGTATTGAGGTTCTGGCGATGGTAAATGACCTGCCGCAATCGGCTGAACCCTCGGATGTTGCGGTCGCGATGGAAGGGTATTTCGGCATTCTGGACGAGGCCGTGGCCGTGCTTGATCCGCTCGATGCCCGTCTTCAATCCAACCGTGATCTTCTTGAGCCGGTGCTTGACGCCATCTCGGAGACCGGCCACGGGCTGGTGACGTATGATCGTGGCCTGAACACTGCGCAACAAACGGCGCGCAGGCAGGATGTGGCCGCGGCGACGGTGTTCCGCCTGTTGGACGGGGATCTGGAACAGGCGCCGAAAATCAAGCGCTATCTCAGCCGTGCGGCTTTCACGGCGGCGCAGGACGGCTCGGTTCTCGTGCTTGGGCGGGCTTACCCGGATACGGTCGCGGCATTGGTGGAATGGGCGTTGGATGACAAAGGCGCTGATATCGCCGTGGTCCCGGTCTCAAAGATCATGCTGGGTGACGCGGGCTAGGCGTTCCCTGAACGCTCGAACAGCCCTGCTTCAATGGCGGCCATGCGGATGGCCTTCGCCTTGTTGACCGTTTCCTCAAACTCGGCCTGCGGATCGCTGTCATAGACCACGCCACCACCGGCCTGGGTGTAGAGCTTCTGGTCCTTCACGACGGCTGTGCGCAGCGCGATGCACATATCCATGTCGCCATTGGCGCTGAAATACCCGCAGCCGCCGCCATAGACGCCGCGTTTCTCGGGTTCCAGCTCGTCGATGATCTCCATCGCGCGCACCTTGGGCGCGCCGGACACTGTGCCAGCCGGAAGGCCCGAGAGCAGTGCGGACAGCGCATCATGATCATCTGACAGCTCGCCCACCACATTGGAGACGATGTGCATCACATGGCTGTAGCGCTCGATGATGAATTTATCCGTCGGGCGCACCGTGCCGATCTTCGAGACCTTGCCCGTGTCATTGCGACCCAGATCGAGCAGCATCAGATGCTCGGCCAGCTCTTTCTTGTCGGACAGCAAATCCTCTTCCAGCGCCTTGTCTTCCTCGGGCGTCGCGCCGCGTTTGCGGGTGCCTGCGATGGGGCGGATGGTGACCTCATTGCCAAAGACCCGAACAAGGATTTCGGGGCTGGCCCCCACAATCTGGAAGCCTTCGAGGTTGAAATAGAACATGAAAGGCGAGGGGTTGGTGCGCCGCAGCGCCCGGTACAGTGAGAAGGGCGGCAGCTTGAAATCCTGCGTCCAGCGTTGCGAGGGGACGACCTGAAAGATGTCACCCGCCTTGATATATTCCTTGGCCGTCTGAACTGCCTGCAAATAGGCGTCATGCGTGAAGTTCGAGACCGGGTTGTCCTCATTGACGGCCTCGCCCAGATCATGGCTGGTAGAGGCGGGCGCGCGTTCCAGATCGCGCACCGCGTCCATGACACGCTCTGCTGCCTGCGCATAAGCGGCTCTCGCGCTTAGCCCGCTGCTGGCCCATGCGGGCGCACAGACGATGACCTCGCCTTTGACCCCGTCCAGCACGGCAACCACTGATGGTCGCATCAGCACCGCGTCGGGCAGGCCCAGCACGTCAGGGTTCACATCAGGCAGATGCTCCACCAGCCGGATCATGTCATAGCCCAGATACCCGAAAAGCCCGGCGGAGGCTGCGGGAAGCCCTACGGGGATGTCGATCTTGCTTTCGGAAAGCAAGCTGCGGATCGCGCTCAGCGGGTCCTCGGTGCAGGGCTGAAAATTGTCGCGGTCAAAGCGCGCGTTGCGGTTCAGCTCGGAGGTTTCGCCGTGGCAGCGCCAGATCAGGTCGGGCTTCATCCCGATGATGGAATAGCGCCCCCGCACCTCGCCGCCGGTAACGGATTCCAGGATAAAACTGTCCGGCTGCGCCCCGGCCAGTTTCAGCATCAGCGAAAC
>CALFWN010000003.1 GCA_937928335.1 uncultured Litoreibacter sp.
AAATTCAACAACCGTTACTGGCCCATTCCCCTTTTTGGGTTCAGTATCAAGATCGGCAAACTCTGGCTCCTCAATAAACTTCCCAACCCGAAAGCCAACCGCTGAGTTACTGAGATGATAAAGCCCTTCTTTTTCTGTAAAAAATCCTGGTGGCAGATTATCTATGGTATGGACATCGAAGAGGTCGAGGGGGCGGACCCCGCCATTAAAGGCTGGAAAATTGCGGCTTTCCTGATTGCGGGTCTGATTGGCCTGCCGCTGGGCGCCAAGCTGTTGGTGGATAACGCCGTGATCATCGCCACTGATTTCGGCGTCTCCGCCACTGTGATCGGCTTGACGCTGGTGGCCATCGGAACCTCTTTGCCGGAGCTGGCAACGACCGTAATGGCCGCGTATCGCGGCAAGGCAGATGTGGCGATTGGCAACGTCATCGGCTCCAACCTGTTCAATTTGCTGGCAATTGTTGGTATTGCCTCGCTGGTCGGCCCGATGCCCGTGTCGGATACTCTGCTCAATCTGGACCTTTGGGTGATGCTCGGGGCGTCGCTTCTGATTGCCCCCATTGTGTTTGGCCGCAAGCGGATGGGGTATCGTTGGGGTATTGGCTTGACGCTCGCCTATATCGCCTATCTCTATCTGGTGTTGACCAACGGAGCCTGACCTATGACCAAAGCTGCCCTCGTAACCGGAGCCGGAGACCGCTTGGGGCGCGCTATGGCGGTCCGTCTGGGGGGGCTGGGTTACGCGGTCGCGGTGCATTACGCCCATTCCGAGGCGGGTGCTGCCGAGACCGTCGCGCTGATCGAGGCCGCCGGAGTCCGCGCTGTGGCGCTCCAAGCCGACCTCGTGGACATGGATCAGGCGGAGGGCCTTGTCGGACGCGCCACGGACGCGCTTGGGACGCCATTGAGTTGCCTGATCAACAACGCATCTATCTTTGAGCATGACACGATCGAAACCGCGACAAGGGACAGCTGGACGCGCCACATGGGCTCTAACCTGCAAGCGCCGTTCATTTTGACACAGGCATTCGCCAAACAGGCGCCTCAGGCCGTTATGGACGCCGCCGGAGAACCAATGGCACAGGCCTGCGTGATCAACATGCTGGACCAGCGCGTTCGCAAGCTGACGCCCGAATTCATGACCTATACTATCGCGAAAATGGGGCTGTGGGCCTTCACCCAAACGGCGGCACGCGCCCTGACGCCCCATATTCGAGTGAACGGGATCGGGCCGGGGCCCACATTGAAGGGTGGCCGCCAAAACGCGGAGCATTTCGATGCGCAACGCAAGGCCACGATTTCCGGGCGTGGGTCGAACCCGGAGGATATCGTCGGCGCGATGGAATTCATCCTGAAATCACCCGCGCTGACGGGCCAGCTTTTGTGCATCGATGGCGGCCAGCATCTGGGCTGGATGACCCCGGATGTGCTGGGTGTGGAATAGCGAAAAACCACCGGTTTACGGTACGTCCACCTTGACTTGTCCCCGTTCGAATGGGGTGTCACGAATCTGTTATTAAATACGTAGTGTAATCAATGACTTGTCAAATAGTGATAAAGTATCGTTTGAAATCAGTATCTTACAAACTGTCTAAAAATTAGGCACTTCGTTTGACCTCTGGAAAAGCAACGAAAATTTTGGAGTATCACTTCTTTCCCCACAGGGTTATCCACAGAATACGGGGATAGGTTTTCTCTTGAACGAGACGAGCGCACATTGCAGCAAACGAAAGAATCGTGACTGAGCCCATGTCTGACGAGCCGCAACAGCCCAAAGATGACAAGGAACCCGCCCTGCGCGGCCATGCGTGCGTGCAGTCTTATCTCAAAACGCTGGACAACAGCCCCGGCGTCTACCGAATGCTCGATGAGCAGTTGCGGGTGCTCTATGTCGGCAAAGCGCGCAATTTGAAGAAACGTGTGGCGAATTATGCCAAGCCGTCAGGCCATACGGCGCGGATCGCGACGATGATCTCACGCACGACGTCGATGATGTTTCTGACCACCAAGACAGAAACCGAGGCGCTGCTGCTGGAGCAAAACCTGATCAAGCAGCTCAAGCCGAAATACAATGTGCTGCTGCGTGACGACAAAAGCTTTCCAAATATTCTGGTCGCCAAACATCACGACTTCCCGCAGATCAAGAAACATCGTGGGGCCAAGAAGGAGAAGGGGGATTATTACGGCCCGTTCGCCTCTGCCGGTGCTGTGAACCGGACCCTGAACCAGCTGCAACGCGCCTTTTTGCTGCGCGACTGCACAGATGCGAATTTCGAAAGCCGGACCCGCCCCTGTCTGCAATACCAGATCAAACGCTGCTCTGCCCCATGTGTCGGCTATATCAAGCCAGAGGCTTACGGGGCGCTGGTCAAGGATGCGGAGCGGTTTCTGACGGGGCGGTCAACGCGCGTCCAAGAGCAGCTGGCGGCAGAGATGCAGGCGGCCTCCGAAGGGATGGAGTTTGAACGTGCCGCCGCGCTGCGCGACCGTATTCGCGCGTTGACGCAAGTGCAGACCGCTCAGGGGATCAACCCAAAAGGCGTGGCGGAGGCCGATATCATCGCCCTGCATATGGAACATGGGCAGGCCTGCGTGCAGGTGTTTTTCATCCGTGCGAACCAGAACTGGGGCAACAAGGATTACTACCCGAAACTGCCAAATGACGCCTCGGCGGCGGAAGTGATGGAAGCCTTCATGGGGCAGTTTTACGGCGACAAGGAGCCGCCCCGGCAGGTGATACTCAGCCATGATATTGAGGATGGCGACCTGATGGCGCAGCTGTTGTCAGACAAGGCCGGGCGCAAGGTTGAAATCCTGGTGCCCCAGCGTGGCGAGAAGATGGAGCTGATTGCAGGTGCCACCCGCAACGCCCGTGAGAGCCTTGCGCGCAAGATGAGCGAATCTGCCACCCAGACCAAACTGCTCAACGGGCTGGCCGAAGCCTTCGATCTGGACGCCCCGCCCAAGCGGATCGAGGTCTATGACAACTCCCATATCCAAGGCACCAATGCGGTGGGCGGGATGATCGTTGCGGGGCCTGA
>CALFWN010000004.1 GCA_937928335.1 uncultured Litoreibacter sp.
GACGCCGACCGCCTGCGCGCCAAACGCAGCACAGAAGAGCCCGAGCTATGGCGACCCTGACAGAGGCGAAACGGCTGGTGATCAAGATCGGCTCGGCGCTGCTGGTCGACCGTGACACCGGGGCGTTGAAGACCGATTGGCTGAAGGGCCTTGCGCAGGACGTGGCCGCTGCAAAGGGCAGGGGGCAGGACGTCATTCTGGTCTCCTCAGGCTCTATCGCGCTGGGGCGGGGGGCGCTCAGCCTGCCTACGCGGGCCTTGCCGTTGGAGCAGTCGCAAGCCGCCGCCGCAGTCGGGCAGATCCGCCTCGCCCGCGCCTATGAGGAAGCGCTTGCGCCGCATGGCATCACGGCGGCGCAGGTGCTGGTGACGCTTGAAGACAGCCAGGACCGCCGCCGCTACCTCAATACCCGCGCCACGCTTGAGCAGTTGCTGAGCCTTGGCGCGGTGCCCATTGTCAACGAGAATGACACCATCGCCACTGACGAGATCCGTTACGGCGACAATGACCGGCTCGCCGCGCAGGTGGGCGTCACAATCGGCGCGGATCTGGTGGTGCTTCTGTCCGATGTCGATGGTCTCTACACGGCCAACCCTGCCGAAGATCCGGACGCCACCCGCTTTGATGTCGTCAATCACATCACCCCCGAGATGGAGGCCGCCGCCGGTGATGCGGGCTCCGGTCTGTCGAAGGGCGGCATGAAAACCAAGCTGCTGGCCGCGCGCATCTCGATGGCAGGCGGCGCGCATCTGGTGATCACGCATGGCGCACAAAGCCGCCCGTTAAGCGCGCTTGAGGCGGGGGCCAATGCCACATGGTTCACGGCGCAAGATGACCCAAAGACCGCCCGCAAGCGCTGGATTGCGGCGATGAAGCCCACCGGCACCCTGACGCTCGATGCGGGCGCAGCGCGTGCCTTGGGTTCCGGCAAATCGCTCCTTCCTGCCGGGGTTTCCGCCATCTCGGGGAATTTCGGGCGCGGCGACCCGGTTCAGCTGGTGGATATGGCAGGGCAGACTGTTGCCTATGGGCTGACGCGCTATTCCTCGGATGAGGCGCAGAAGATCAAGGGCCAGCATTCCTCCGAGATCGAGGCGCTTCTGGGATATCCCGGCCGCGCCGCCCTTGTGCACCGCGATGATATGGTGCTCTAAATTTGTTACACGGACCTGCTAGGTACATGACCATGAAAGACCTCACCGACATTCCCGCCCTGATGGCCGATATCGGCGCCCGCGCCAAGGCAGCCACCACCCAGCTGGCTATGGCCAGTGCCGAACGCAAACACGCAGCTCTCATCGGCGCGGCGGAGGCGGTCTGGGGCACACGCGCCGAAATCATCGCTGCCAATGAAAAAGACCTCGCCTTCGGGGCTGAAAAAGGTCTCAGCGCCGCGATGATGGACCGGCTTATGCTTGATGAGGACCGCGTGCGCGGGATCGTTGACGGGTTGCGGGCCATGGCCGAGCAGGCCGACCCGGTGGGGCAGATCATGGATGAGTGGAATCGGCCCTCCGGCCTCAATATCAAGCGGGTCCGCACCCCGCTGGGGGTGATTGGCGTGATCTATGAAAGCCGTCCGAACGTGACCGCTGATGCGGGCGCGCTTTGCTTGAAATCCGGCAATGCGGTGATCCTGCGCGGCGGCTCGGAAAGTCTGCACAGTGCGCAGGCCATCCATGCGGCGATGCAAAAGGGGATGACCTCCGCAGGGCTGCCTGCCGATGCAATTCAGCTTGTGCCCACACGCGACCGGGCGGCGGTCTCCGAAATGCTGACGGCCACGCAATATATCGACGTGATCGTGCCACGTGGCGGCAAGGGGCTTGTGGCGCTGGTTCAACGCGAGGCCCGCGTGCCGGTTTTTGCCCATCTCGAAGGCATCGTGCATATCTATATCGACAAGGCGGCTGACCCTGAAAAGACGCTCAAAGTGGTGTTGAACGCCAAGACCCGGCGCACAGGGATCTGCGGCGCGGCTGAATGTTTGCTGATCCACGAGGACGTCGCAGGCACAATCGGGCAGGGCGTGATCCGGGCGCTGCTGGATCAGGGCGTGAGCGTTGATGCGGATATGAAGCTGCACCAGATCGAAGGCACCGCAGAGGCTTCCGAGGCGAGCTGGGGTCACGAATATCTTGATATGGCGATTGCCGCGAAAACCGTCAGCGGTATTGACGAGGCGATGGAGCATATCCGCGCTTACGGCTCGAACCACACCGATTGCATCATGACCGAGGATCAGGCAGCGGCGGATCGCTTCACCCATGAGCTGGACAGCGCAATTCTGATGCACAATGCCTCCACGCAATTTGCCGATGGTGGTGAATTCGGCATGGGCGCGGAGATCGGCATTGCTACCGGCAAGATGCACGCGCGCGGCCCCGTCGGCGCAGAGCAGCTGACCAGTTTCAAATACATTGTCACAGGCGACGGGACCACACGCGCATGAGCAAGGATATCCCCGATAATCTGGTGCGCCGCACCGCCTTCCCGCATTCCGTCAGCCGCGCGGTCGGCACGCCGCTGCAACCCTCGGTGGTCTATGCCTCGCC
>CALFWN010000005.1 GCA_937928335.1 uncultured Litoreibacter sp.
TGTCGAAAAAGAGATCTACCCGCATGAGGAACTGGTCGAACGCACAGGCGAGGTTCCCGCCGAGATCGCGCAGGAGATCAAACAGAAAACCCTTGATCTGGGCTTCTACGCCTGCAACTTCCCCGAGGAGGTCGGCTGCGCAGGCCTGAGCCATGTCGATTTCGCGCTGGTCGAACGCGAGCTTGGCCGCGGATCGATGGCGTTGAACCATTTCTTTGGCCGTCCGCAAAACATCCTGATGGCATGTGAGGGGGATCAAAAAGACCGCTACCTGATGCCCGCCCTGCGGGGTGAGAAAATGGATGCGCTCGCCATGACAGAACCCGGCGCGGGCTCCGACGTGCGGGGCATGAAATGCAGCGCGGTCCGCGACGGTGGTGACTGGGTGATCAACGGCACCAAGCATTTCATCTCCGGCGCGGAGCACGCCGATTTCATCATCGTCTTCATCGCCACAGGGGAAGATCAGACCCCGCGCGGCCCGAAAAAACGGATCACAACTTTTCTGGTTGATCGCGGTACGCCCGGCTTCACGATCCGCGACGGCTATAAATCAGTGTCTCATCGCGGCTACAAGAACATGATCCTTGAATTTGATGATTGCCGCCTGCCCGACGCGCAGGTGCTGGGGGAGGTGGATGGTGGCTTCGCAGTGATGAATGAATGGCTCTACGCCACCCGGATCACGGTCGCCGCCATGTCCGTCGGGCGGGCCCGGCGCGTTTTCGACTACGCATTAACCTACGCGGCGGAGCGTGAACAATTCGGCCAACCCATCGGCAGGTTTCAAGGCGTGGGGTTCCAGATCGCCGACATGATCACCGAGATCGACGCGGCGGACCTGCTGACGCTGGCCGCCGCAGACCGGCTGGATAAGTCATTGCCTTCCAATCGCGAGATTGCCTCGGCCAAGCTCTATGCGACCGAGATGCTGGCCCGCGTCACAGATGCCGCGATCCAGATTCACGGTGGCATGGGGTTGATGGATGACTATCCGCTGGAGCGGTTCTGGCGTGACGCGCGGGTCGAGCGTATCTGGGATGGCACGTCGGAAATCCAGCGCCATATCATCGCCCGTGACCTCTTGCGCCCGCTCGGCGCTTAAGCCAGCGTTAAGGTTAATGGCCCCGTATCAACATGCCTTCGGCGAGGATATTTTTGAACATGGAAAGACAGGATGTTCACAAGTGGTGGGGTCCAGTGCCCTGCTTGCACGCGGCAGACAGGGCACCTTTCCACGTTGCGGCCATCGGCGTCCCCGCCTGTACCGCTCTTCGAACAAAGCGCGTTAACCCTAATATTTTGTTACTTTCCATGTTTGAAAATATCCTCCCCGAAGGGCCGCTGTGATGCAGCCGCTGCTCCGTCTGTTCAATCCAAACTCGATCGCCGTCATCGGCGGCGGCGCATGGGGTGAGGCTGTGCTTCAACAAGCGCAGAAATTCGGTTTTGCAGGCACGCTTTACGCCATTCACCCAAGCAAGGCCGAGGTTGCCGGGGTCAAGGCCTGGGCCGGGGCGCATTTGCTTCCCGAACCCCCTGATGCGGCCTTTGTCGGCATCAACAGGGAAGCAACGGTTGGTGCAGTTGAGCGTTTGCGCAAAAAGGGAGCGGGCGGCGCGGTTTGCTTTGCCTCCGGGTTTGCAGAGGCAACGGCCGAGGATGCCACCGGCGCGGATGCGCAGGAACGTCTTTTGCGGGCTGCAGCCGATATGCCGGTACTTGGCCCAAATTGCTACGGTTTCATCAACGCGCTGGACCGGGTGGCGATCTGGCCTGATCAACACGGGATGCAACCGGTGGACAGCGGCGTAGCGATCTTGACCCAATCATCAAACATTTCGATCAACCTCACGATGCAGGCCCGAAGCCTGCCAATCGGGTATATGGTTGCCTGCGGAAATCAGGCCCAACTCAGTCAGGCCGAGATCGCCGAGGCCCTGCTGGACGACCCAAGAGTCACTGCGATTGGGATGCATATCGAGGGGTTCACCGATCTGCCGGCCTGGGAAAGGCTGGCTCAAAAGGCCCATGCGAAGAATATCCCGATTGTCGCGTTGAAGGTCGGCGCGTCGGAGCAAGCGCGTCGGGCCACTGTCTCCCATACCGCGTCCTTGGCGGGTCACGATAGCGGTGCGCAGGCACTTTTGGACAGGCTTGGCATCGCCCGCTGCAGCTCGCTTTCGGTTTTCGTTGAGACCCTGAAACTGCTGCATTTCGCAGGCCCGCTGCCCTCCAACAGGATCTCTTCGGTCAGTTGTTCCGGCGGAGAGGCCTCCTTATGCGCCGATCTGGCGCAAGGGCTCGGGCTTGAATTCCCGCCTTTAGATAGCGCGCAGGAAGATGAGCTTCGCAAGGCGCTCGGCCCCAAGGTTGCCTTGGCCAATCCATTGGATTACCACACTTATATCTGGCGCGACGCTGAGAAGATGTCCGCCGCCTGGAGCGCAATGGTGTTGCCCTCGGTCGCGATCTGCCTGCTCATCGTGGACTTCCCGCGGACGGATCGGTGCGACCCCGGCGACTGGGATTGCGCTGTGGACGCCGCGATTGCGGCAAAGGCCAAAACCACCGGCCATATCGCAATGATCGCCAGCCTGCCCGAACTGATGCCCGAACATATCGCCGCCCGGTTGGCCGAAAGCGGCGTGATCCCGATGAACGGCCTCGCGGACGGGTTGCAGGCCATCTCCACAGCGGTCATGCGCCAGCCACAGGAGGGGGCATTGCTGTTGCCCGGGCCAGAGCGGGACGCCGCGCTGATCACCGAAGCAGAGGCCAAGCGCGCACTTTGGGCCTACGGGTTGGCAGTGCCGAATGCGGTCCTTCTTGAGGACCGGGGCGACACGGATCAGCTCTCGGAATTGGCCTTCCCGGTCGTGGCAAAGGTGCAGGGCCTTGCGCACAAGACCGGGGCGAATGGCATCGCGTTAGGGTTAACCGATCCTCAGGGCGTGGCAGAGGCGCTCGGAACCCTCACCCCCGGCCCTGCCCTGATCGAAGAGATGGTCGAGGATGTGATTGCCGAGCTTCTCATTGGCGTTCTTCGCGACCCGGCGCATGGTTTTGTGTTAACCATCGGCGCGGGCGGCACGCTGGCTGAGCTGTGGCAGGACACGGCCTTCCTGCTGGTCCCGGCAAGCGATGCCCAGATCAATGCGGCGCTTGACGGGCTTCGCATTGCGCCTTTGCTCAACGGCTATCGCGGGAAACCGGCAACGGATCGCAAGGCCATTCTGGAGGCCTTTCAGGCCGTGCAATCCTACGTGATTGACCACGCAGGCAGCCTTGAAGAACTTGAGATCAACCCCCTTCTTTGTACCGCATCCGAGGCGCTGACCGTGGATGCTTTGATACGGAAATCCCCATGATAGACCCTGTAAAGACTCATCGCGACGGCCCTGTGCTTCAGGTCACGCTGGACCGCCCCAAGGCCAATGCCATTGATCTGGCAACCTCCAGGATCATGGGGGATGTCTTTGCAGCGTTCCGTGATGATGCCGATCTGCGCGTGGCTATTGTCACCGGTGGGGGTGACAAGTTCTTCTGCCCCGGCTGGGATCTGAAGGCCGCCGCTGACGGGGATGCGGTTGACGGGGATTACGGTGTGGGCGGCTTTGGCGGGTTGCAGGAACTGCCCGATCTCAACAAGCCCATCATCGCCGCCGTTAACGGTATTGCCTGCGGCGGGGGGCTTGAGCTGGCTTTAAGCGCAGACATCATTCTGGCCGCGGATCATGCCAGTTTTGCCCTGCCGGAAATTCGGTCCGGCACGGTGGCGGATGCGGCCTCTGTTAAACTTCCTAAACGCATTCCTTACCATATCGCGATGGAGCTGCTCTTCACCGGACGATGGTTTGACGTGGAGGAGGCGCATCGCTGGGGCTTGGTTAATGAGATCGTGCCGCAAGCCCAGCTGATGGAGCGCGCGTGGCAGATGGCCCGTCTGCTCGCCTCTGGGCCGCCGCTGGTCTATGCCGCCATCAAGGAGATCACCCGCCATGCGGAGGATCACAATTTTCAGGACACGATGGACATGATCACCGGCCGCAAGTTCAAGACTGTGGACAGGCTATATTCCAGCGAAGATCAGCTGGAGGGGGCCAAGGCCTTTGCAGAGAAACGTGACCCCGTTTGGAAGGGTCGCTAGGCCTTTTGAAACACCGCGATCAGGGCTTTGTCATCCGCATGAGCATCTTGTCGTGCCTCGCTGTAAATGACGGTTTCATGCAGGTTTAGACCCTTAATCTGGCCGCCGAGCGCGTCGAATTTTGCGGCGAAACCGCGCGCCTCGAAATGTTCGGCATTGATCGACAGCGCGAAGGTCGCGCCGGGGCGCGCGACGCGCAGCAGCTCGTCAAACGCCTCCGGTCCGACATGGCCATGCGTGAATGTGCCCGCGCTGACAAGACCGCTATAGCTCTCATCCTCGACGTCCAGAACGGCTGTCAGATCGCCCTCGAACAGGTTCTCGTAGCAGTCTTTCAGGGCCGCCTCCGCCAGCATCGCAGCAGAGATATCGGTCCCGTCGATCAGGGCCACGCCCAGGTTTTGCAAGGCCACCCCAACCAGGCCCGTGCCAGCGCCAACATCCAGAACCGGGCCTGCACCGCCTGCCCTTGCAAAGGCTTCCGCCACCGCTTCGGGCATTTGGTAGCCAGAGGCTTTGGCGAAGGTTTCGTCATAGGTCTCTGCCCAGTCGCCATACAGTTTTCGCGAATCCTCAGGCGTTTTCAGCGCATAGGCGCCATCCAGATCGGGTGTTTTCATATCACAAACTCCTCGGCGCTATAGCCTTGCAGAAACAGAAGCGCTGTCAGGTCGCCTTGGTTAACACGAAACTTCGCCTGCGCCTGCACGGACGGTTTCGCGTGAAGCGCGACGCCCATACCCGCGCGGGTCAGCATCCCCAGATCATTGGCCCCATCCCCCACGGCCAAAACCGCATCGTCTGTCAGGCCCAGCCTGATGGTCAACTCATCCAACGCCTCGACCTTGGCCTCTTTGCCGAAGATAGGCGGATGCACTTCACCGGTCAGAATATTGTCTGTGATCACAAACTGATTTGACCGGTGTTCATCAAATCCCAGATGCGCCGCGACAGGGGCCGTAAAGGCCGTGAACCCGCCAGAGACCAGAGCCGCGTAGCCGCCATGCGCTTTCATGGTTGCAAGCAGCGTCCTGCCGCCGGGCATATAGGTGATCCGATCCGCCAAAACAGTGTCTATTAAAGATGAATCAAGTCCTTTCAGTAGGCTGACACGCTCCCGCAACGCGCCTTCAAAAGCGATCTCGCCATTCATGGCGCGGGCCGTGATCTGCGCCACTTCTGCACCGACGCCCGCCACATCTGCCAGCTCGTCAATACATTCCTGCTCGATCATCGTGCTGTCCATATCAGCCAGCAACAAACGCTTGCGTCGACCCGCTTCGGGATGCACCAAGATGTCGAGCTTCATCGCCTGCAGATCGGCCCAAACGGTATCAAGATTCTCGGGGATACGGTCCAAGGCAAACTCTGCCGCGACATCTGGCATCAGCCAGTTTACGTCCCCGCCGCCCCACGCATTGCGCAACGCCTCGACCAGCGCATGCTCCAGAACTGGGGTCTCGGGATAGGTTAATATCGACGCGATATACATCAGAAAGCGGGCCCCCAGCACGGTGTCGTAAATTGCACGTTATCCGCCGCTATAGCCCTCAATTTGAACTTGTGAAAGCGGCAAGCGCCGGGTAACAGCGCAGGTGGGACACCCTTCCCCAACGAAGGGCATATATCTGTGAGGATACCACTGATGGCTACACATGCTCCGGCGACGCGACCGGCCAATCCGCGTTTTTCATCCGGCCCCTGCGCCAAACCCCCGACATTTGAACTGCAAAAGCTCTCAGGCGCGCCGCTGGGACGGTCGCATCGTGCGGCCCCGGGCAAGGCGAAGCTCAAGGAAGCGATCGATCTGACCCGTGAGGTCTTGCAGGTTCCTGATGATTACCTGATCGGCATCGTACCTGCCTCGGATACGGGCGCCTATGAGATGGCGATGTGGAACCTGTTGGGCGAACGCCCCGTCGAAATGCTGGCATGGGAGAGTTTTGGGTCTGGCTGGGTTACCGATGCGGTCAAGCAGCTGAAGCTGGATGCTGAGGTGAAAACCGCCGATTACGGTCATATCGTTGATCTTGCGGATGTCGATTTTGACAAGGATGTTTGCTTCACCTGGAACGGCACGACATCGGGCGTTCGGGTGCCGTCAAAAGACTCTATTCCAGCCGATCGCGCGGGTTTGACCCTGTGCGACGCCACCTCCGCCGCCTTTGCGATGGACCTGCCCTGGGACCGTTTGGACGCCACGACATTCAGCTGGCAGAAGGTTCTGGGCGGAGAGGCCGCGCATGGCGTACTGATCCTGTCGCCCCGCGCCGTTGCGCGTCTGGAAAGTTACACGCCCGCATGGCCATTGCCCAAGATTTTCCGGCTGACCAAGGGCGGCAAGCTGATTAACGGCATCTTCACAGGGGCCACGATCAACACGCCCTCCATGCTGTGTGTCGAGGATTATATTTTTGCGCTCAACTGGGCCAAATCCGTGGGCGGGCTGCAAGGCCTGATCGCGCGGGCTGACGCCAATGCGAAAGCGGTGAATGATTTTGCCGATGGCACCGATTGGCTGGCCAATCTTGCGGTTGACCCGGCGACCCGGTCCAACACCTCGGTCTGTCTGAAATTCACCGACGCGCGCATCACCGACGGCGCGGCCTTCGCCAAGGCGGTCGCCAAGCGGCTGGATGAGGCAGGTGTCGCCTTTGATATCGGCGCCTATCGCGACGCCCCGGCGGGTCTTCGGATCTGGTGTGGCGCGACGGTTGAAACCTCCGACATCGAGGCGCTGATGCCGTGGATCGCCCACGCTTTTGACGCCGAAATCAACGCCTGAAATTTTGTCCCAATTTGGGGAAACAGCAGATCTGTTTTGTCCCAAAATGTCCCAAATCAAGAGGAGAGCCCACATGGCCCCCAAAGTACTCGTTTCCGATAAACTGTCTGAAACCGCCGTCCAGATCTTCCGCGACCGCGGCATCGAGGTCGACTTCATGCCCGAGCTCGGCAAGGACAAGGCCAAGCTGCTGGAGCTGATCCCGCAATATGACGGGCTGGCCATTCGCTCGGCCACCAAAGCGACCGAGAAACTGATCGCTGCCGCAGGCAATCTCAAGGTGATTGGCCGTGCGGGTATCGGGGTTGACAATGTTGACATCCCTGCCGCGTCAAAGAAGGGGATCATCGTGATGAACACCCCGTTTGGCAACATGATCACCACCGCCGAACACGCCATCGCCATGATGTTCGCGGTGGCACGGCAAATCCCTGAGGCCAGCGCCTCGACCCATGCCGGGAAGTGGGAGAAATCCAAGTTCATGGGGGTCGAGCTGACCGGCAAGACCCTTGGTGTCATCGGGGCGGGAAACATTGGCGGCATCGTCTGCGAACGTGGTGTGGGCCTTAAAATGAAGGTGATCGCCTATGACCCTTTCCTGTCCGAGGAACGTGCCGAGAAGCTGAATGTGACCAAGGTGGAACTGGACGAGCTTTATGCGCGCTCCGACTTCATCACCATGCATGTGCCCGCCACCGACAAGACCCGCGGCATGATCAGCGCAGAGGCGATTGCCAAGATGAAGAATGGCGTGCGGGTCGTGAATTGCGCACGGGGCGGTCTGGTGGATGAAGAGGCCCTGGCCGAAGCCTTGAAGGCCGGCAAAGTCGCCGGGGCCGCGTTTGACGTCTTTGCTGTTGAGCCTGCCACGCAAAGCCCTTTGTTCAATCTTTCCAACGTCGTAGTGACCCCCCACCTTGGCGCCGCAACCACCGAGGCGCAGGAAAACGTGGCATTGCAGGTCGCCGAACAGATGTCGGATTTCCTGCTGACGGGTGCCGTGTCAAACGCGCTCAACATGCCATCCGTGACCGCCGAGGAGGCCAAGGTCATGGGCCCCTGGGTCAAGCTGGCAGAGCATCTTGGGGCTTTCATTGGCCAGATGACCGACGAGCCGCTGAAGGAAATTCAGATCACCTATAACGGCGCGGTCTCGTCAATGAACCTGGAGGCGCTGAACTGCGCGGGCGTGGCGGGCATCATGAAGGCGTCGAACCCTGACGTGAACATGGTTTCCGCCCCTGTGATTGCCAAGGAGCGCGGGGTGAAGATCTCCACCACGACGCAGGATAAATCCGGCGTGTTTGACGGCTATATCAAGATCAACGCAGTAACCGCCGAGCGCGAACGCTCGATTGCGGGGACGGTGTTCTCGGATGGCAAGCCCCGGTTTATCCAGATCAAGGGCATCAATATTGACGCGGAGATTGGCCAGCATATGGTCTATACCACCAATGAGGACGTGCCGGGCATCATCGGCACTTTGGGCCAGACAATGGGAGAGAATAACGTGAACATTGCGAACTTCACCCTGGGCCGGTCCGGCGCAGGCAAGGATGCCATTGCGTTGCTTTATGTGGATGCTGTTGTGCCTCAGCCGATCCTGGAAAAGCTGGAAGAGACCGGCCTGTTCAGTCAGGTCAAAACCCTGCAATTTGACGTCGCCTGATGCTCTACGTCATTGGTGACATCCACGGTCAACTGGCCCAGCTGGACCGCGCCCTGTCCCTCATCGAACGCGATGGGGGCCGGGATGCGGAGGTCGTGTTTGTCGGCGATTACACCGACCGGGGGCCAGAAAGCCGCCAGGTGATCGAGCGGCTGATGGCCGAACGCGATGCCGGGCGGAACTGGACATTCATCAAGGGCAACCATGACCGCATGTTTCAGTGGTTCATGGAGGACGAACCCCGGCAAGAACCGCATCTGCCGATCCAACTGTCATGGCAGCATAAGCGCCTGGGCGGGCTGACGACGCTGGCCTCCTACGGGGTGGATGTCTCGGGCGAGCCGCGGCTGAGCACGCTGCACGCAGAGGCGCGCGCCAAAGTGCCTGCCTCCCATATCGAGTTTCTGACGCATAACCCGCTATATTATGAGACCGAAGATTTGTTCATCGTTCATGCGGGCATCCGTCCTGGCGTGCCGCTGGCCGCGCAGACGGAACAGGACATGTTGTGGATCAGGCAAGGGTTTATCGACGACCAGACACCGCATCCCAAACTGATCGTGCATGGGCATACGGCGGTTGATTATCCCGAGCATTGCGGCAACCGGGTCAATCTGGATGGCGGGGCCGGTTATGGGCGCGACCTGTGGCCTGCGCGGTTTGACGGAGCCGGTTGCACGCTGCTGACGATAAATGGCGAGCGGCCGCTCAGTCCTTCCTGATCAACCCGGTGATTGCCGCCGCCCCCAAAGCCGTCACAATCCAGCCGATAGCAATGGCAAACCAGCGCAGCCACCATCCTGTGTGGCCCCAATCGGAGCGTGAGGTTGACGGCGCCCAGGCGGATTCCTGACCCAGAGAAATGATAGGCACCACCAGATCGGCAGCATA
>CALFWN010000006.1 GCA_937928335.1 uncultured Litoreibacter sp.
CCCTATGACGACGCAGAGGCGCTGGAGGCCTTTGCCAAATCTTGCAACATCGTCACCTACGAATTTGAAAACATTCCGACATCTGCGCTCGACATCATCGAGAAACACGCCCCGATCCGGCCCAACAGGCGCGCGCTCGCCACATCGCAGGATAGGCTCGATGAGAAGCAGTTTCTCGAACAGCTGGGCCTGAGCGTCGCGCCCTATGCAAATGTTGAAAATCTGCAAGAGCTCGAAGACGCGATTGCAAAGGTCGGCACGCCTGCAATTCTGAAAACCCGGCGCATGGGCTATGATGGCAAGGGCCAGGTGCGCCTTAAAGGTGGCGAGGAACCCGCTGATATCTGGGCGCAAATGAACGGTGAGGCTTGCGTGTTGGAGGGCTTTGTGGACTTCTCTCGCGAGGTGTCTGTGATTGGCGCACGAGGTTTGGACGGGGAGGTCTCCTGCTACGATCCGGGCGAAAATCTGCATGTCAGCGGCATCCTCGACACCACCACCGTCCCCGCAAAGCTGAGCGCCTCGCAGCGTATGGATGCTGTAATTATGGCCGGCAAGATACTGAATGCGCTTGATTATATCGGTGTGTTGGGTGTCGAGCTGTTTGTCACGCCAAATGGGCTTCTCGTCAACGAGATCGCGCCTCGCGTGCATAATTCCGGCCACTGGACCCAGAACGGCTGCGCCATAGACCAGTTTGAGCAACATATTCGGGCAGTTACGGGCTGGCCTTTAGGTGACGGGTCACGCCATGCAGACGCGGTGATGGAGAACCTGATCGGCTCCGACATGGACCGCGCCCCGGAACTGGCAGCCGACCCTGAGGTGGCGCTGCATCTTTACGGAAAATCCGAGGCCAAGCCGGGCCGCAAGATGGGCCATATCAACCGCATCAGCCCGAAAAGCTGAGCGGAAAGCTAGTCGCCGCCCAGCCCGCCCTGCAAGATGGTGCCTTCGGTCACCGCATCGGTGACATCCTCGACAATATCGCCCAGCGACAGGTCATCCTGAAACTGGCCGTTTTGCAAGAAGCGCACGGTCTGGCCCACCACCAGCGGCGCGTTCATCATGAATGTATGGGTCACCGGCAGCACCACATGGTCGGCCATGCCCGCAACCCTGGTGCTTTCCACCGACACCTTGCCGTCATCCTCGCCGGTGATCAGCGCCGAATAAACCACGTTCAGCGACTGGTTGCCCGCAATCACGCCCAGCGGGAACTCCACCGGCCCCAGCTGCGCAGGCAGGGATTCAGGCCCGGTCCCCAATTGCAGCCCCGCAGGCCCGTTCACCCATTCAAACGGGTCAAGCACCCGCAGCTCATCCACCAGCTCGGAGCCCTGATTGGGCGGTGCCAGCATCACCACGCGGCCCAGCGCGGGCAGCTCATGCTCCGCCAGCCAGGCCCGCACCAGAATGCCGCCCATCGAATGGGTAACAAAATGAACAGGCCTGTTCGGCCCGCAGGTCTCGATCGCGCCGGGGATGGTCCGCTCCGCCAGATCGCGGATCGTGTCCGAGGTGGACGGGTAGTCCGGATTGACCGTCTGGTAGCCATTGGCCTCCAGGCTTTCCTCCATCACGCTCAGCGAAAAAGAGGTCCGCGCCAGCCCGTGCAGCAAAATGACGCAATCGGCCACCGCCTGCGCGGGCCACATCACCGTCACAAAAAGAAGCACCAAGCCATGTCTCATACGCACCATATAAGACGATCCCATCTGGAATTCATCCGCTGGATGCGTAATTTCCGATGATGGTGCCGCACCGTCAGTTTTGCGGCCAATACGGCGATGTTACGCCACCCGCTGTTGACAAGCCCCGCATCGGGGCCACATGTATCGCCGCCAGAGCAGTGTTCCAACCAGAGGTCATATATGCCCGTTGTTGTCGTCGAATCTCCCGCCAAGGCCAAGACGATCAACAAATATCTGGGGCCCGACTATACCGTGCTGGCCTCTTACGGCCATGTGCGCGACCTGCCGCCCAAGGATGGCTCCGTTGATCCCGAGGCCGAGTTCGACATGAAATGGGAGGTGGCCTCCGACAGCAAGAAACATGTCAAAGCCATTGCCGACGCCCTGAAAGAGGACAACGCCCTGATCCTCGCTACCGACCCCGACCGCGAGGGCGAAGCGATCAGCTGGCATCTGGAAGAAGCGTTGCGGGGCCGCAAGGCCATCAAGAAAGACACGCCCGTCAGCCGCGTGGTGTTCAACGCGATCACCAAGGCGGCGGTGACGGAGGCGATGAAAAACCCACGCCAGGTCGACGAGCCTCTGGTCCATGCCTACCTTGCCCGCCGCGCGCTGGACTATCTGGTTGGCTTCAAGCTCAGCCCGGTCCTGTGGCGCCGCTTGCCCGGCGCGAAATCCGCAGGCCGCGTGCAATCGGTCTGCCTGCGCCTGATCGTCGAGCGCGAGATGGAGATCGAGAAATTCATCGCGCAGGAATACTGGTCGGTCAAAGCCATGCTGAGCACCCCGCGCGGCAAGCAGTTCGAGGCACGATTGACCACGCTGGCAGGCGACAAGCTCGACAAGTTCGACCTGGCCAATGAAACCGCCGCTGAACTGGCCGTGCAGGCCATCTCCTCGCGCGACCTCACGGTCAAATCGGTCGAGGCCAAGCCCGCCTCCCGCAACCCGTCGGCCCCCTTCATGACCTCGACGCTGCAACAAGAGGCCAGCCGCAAATTTGGCATGGGCGCGCGGCAAACCATGTCCAGCGCCCAGCGCCTCTATGAGGCGGGCCACATCACCTATATGCGGACCGACGGCATCGACATGGCGCCCGAGGCCGTGCACGCCGCCCGCGACGCGATCAAGTCCAAATTCGGCGGCGACTACGTGCCCTCCAGCCCGCGCATGTATAAAAACAAGGCCAAGAACGCGCAGGAGGCGCATGAATGTATCCGCCCCACCGACATGATGGCCGATGCTGAAAGCCTCAAGATTCTGGATGCCGACCAGCGCAAGCTTTACGACCTGATCTACAAGCGCACCGTGGCTTCCCAAATGGCCGCCGCACGGATGGAGCGCACCACCGCCATCATCGGCTCAGATGACGGCCAGGTCGAGCTGCGCGCCTCGGGTCAGGTGATGCTGTTTGACGGCTTCCTGCGCGTCTATGAGGAAGGCCGCGACGACGCCGTCCTGGACGATGATGACAAATCCCTGCCCCAGATCAATCAGGGCGAGGCCGCCGCCAAACAGAGCGTCACGCCAGAGCAGCATTTCACCCAGCCGCCGCCGCGCTACACGGAGGCCACGCTGGTCAAACGCATGGAGGAGCTCGGCATCGGGCGCCCCTCCACCTATGCCTCCATCGTGACCACGATTCAGGACCGCGACTATGTCCGCAAAGAGAAAAACCGCCTGATCCCCGAAGATAAAGGCCGGCTGGTCACGGTCTTTCTGACCAATTTCTTCCGCAAATATGTGGGCTACGAATTCACCGCCAATCTGGAGGAAGAGCTCGACGACGTCTCCGCAGGCAACCGCAATTACAAAAACGTGCTCGACCGGTTCTGGCGCGACTTCGCGGTGGCCATCTCTGAGGCAATGGATCTCTCGATCACGGAAGTGCTGGAGAAAATCAACGAGGCGCTGGCCCCCCATATCTTCCCGCCCAATGAGGATGGCACCGACCCGCGCCTCTGCCCCAATTGCGGCGAAGGGCGGCTGTCGATGCGCACCGCGCGCGCGGGCGGGGCCTTTATCGGCTGCTCCAACTACCCCGATTGCCGCTATACGCGCGCCTTCGGGCCGCCCGGCGGCGACGAGGATACCGGCATCCCGCCCGAGGGCAAAATGCTGGGGATGGATGGCGCGGATAAGATCTGGATACATAAAGGCCGGTTCGGGCCCTATGTGCAGCGCGGCGACGTCACGGAAGACAACAAGAAGCCGCAACGCCAATCCGTGCCAAAAGACTGGCCCGAGGCAGGCTTCGCGCTGGAACATATTGACCTCGACCACGCGCTGAAACTTCTCTCCCTGCCGCGCCTGATCGGCCAGCATCCCGAGGATGGCGTCAATGTCTGGTCCAATATCGGCCGCTACGGGCCCTATCTCAAACATGCCGAAAACACATCCGAGCGCGGCGGCACCAATGCCAACCTGCCCACGATGGAGGATGTCTTCACCGTCGGCATGAACCACGCGGTCGAACTGCTGGCCGCCAAAGTCGCCTCCCGCGGCAACCGGGGTGGTGCGGCCAAAACCCTCAGGGATCTGGGCGAACACCCCGATCAGGGCGGCCCGATCGCGATCATGGAGGGCAAATACGGGCCTTACGTGAAATGGGAAAAGCTCAACGCAACCCTGCCCAAAGACATCGCGCCGGACGCGTTGACCCTTGATCAGGCCGTGCAATTGCTCGATGAGAAAGCCGCCAAGAAAGGCACGAAACGCAAGGCGCCTGCCAAGAAGAAACCCGCCGCCAAAAAGAAAGCAGCCCCCAAGAAGAAAGCCGCCGGCTGACAATGAAAGGCGTGGCGGTGTTTTTCGGCCTCTTCCTTGTGCTGATGGCGCTGCTGCTCTGGGCCAAATCCCAACCCGCCAGCGCAAGCTCGCACCGGGCCGGCACAGCTCCCATCATTGCTTCAAAAATACCTCCGCCGGAGGCTCCAGCCACAGCCACGCAGCACACCCGCCCTGCCTGACGCCCGCTTTCAACCGGCCCTGACCAAAATAAAAAAGCGGCGCGGCACGCGCCTCAATCCGGTCACGCCCCTTGAACCTGCGCGCCTGATCCAACACATGGGTATCAAGCAAAGGAGGCAGTATGCCCGCACCAAAACCCGCATCCAGTCGCACATCCGGCTCTGCATCCAGTCCCGCATCCCCCCCTTCGCCAAACCGGGCCGCGCTTGATTTTCTGCTGACCCGCCGCTCGCGTCCGCATAAAACGCTGAGCCTGCCTGCACCCGACAAAGCCGCGCTGATACCGCTGCTCACCGCCGCGGCCCGCACGCCTGATCACGGCAAGCTGGAGCCCTGGCGTTTCATCGTGCTGGGCCCTGACACGCTGCAGGCGCTGGGCGGGCTTGCCCGCAGCCGCGCCGCAGAGCTGGGCCATGATGCGGGCCAGATCGAGAAGACCGCCACCATGTTCGAACGCGCGCCGCTTTCGGTCGCGGTCATCGCCTCGCCCAAACCATCCGAAAAAATACCCGAGGTCGAGCAAACCCTCTCCGCCGGGGCCGCCTGTCTTGGCCTGTTGAACGCGGCACTTGCCGCGGGCTGGGGCGCCAATTGGCTCACCGGCTGGCCCGCCTTTGACCGGCCATTCCTCACCGGCGGCCTCGATCTTGCGGCGCATGAATACGTGGCGGGCTTCATTCATCTGGGCACAGAAACCTCCACGCCCCCCGAACGCCCCCGCCCCGACCTTGATGCCATCACGCAGTGGCGCGCATGATCCTTGTCGACTATCTCAAGGCGCTGGGCCAGATCGGTGACAGCCGCTTCATGCGGGTGCTGGCCCTTGGTCTCGGCCTGACCATCGCGCTGCTCTTTGGCTTCACCATCCTGTTTGCCTGGACCGTGGGGCTGATCACCCCCGACAGCGTCACCCTTCCCTGGATCGGAGAGATCACCTGGATCGACAATCTCGCCTCCTGGGCCGTGATCCCTGTGATGCTCATCGCCTCGATCTTCCTGATGATCCCCGTGGCCTCCGCCTTTACCGGGTTTTTCCTCGATAATGTGGCCGACGCGGTCGAGGCCAAACACTATCCCGACCTGCCCCCCGCCGCCCATGTGCCCTTCTCGGAAAGCCTCGTCGAGACGCTGAAATTTCTGGGGCTGCTTCTGGCGGTCAACCTTGCCGCCCTGATCCTGTGCCTGATCTTCGCGCCTTTCGCGCCGCTGATCTTCTGGGGTGTCAACGGCCTGATGCTGGGCCGCGAATACGCCACGCTGGTCGCGCGCCGCCGGATGAGCGCCACACAGGTCCACGCCTTTCGCACACGCCATTTCACCACCATCTGGCTGGCGGGCATCTGCATGGCGATCCCGCTGACCATTCCGGTGATGAACCTGATCATGCCCATCATCGGCGTGGCAGGCTTCACCCATATCGTCCACCGCCTCAGCGCGGATTAGGGCCTAGCTGTCAGGCCCAAACCGCTTGAACAGGTCGATCTGGTCGATGGTGATCCAGCCATAGTGAATGGTCAGGATCACCGGCACGCTCAGGCAGATCGCGATCACGGTGGTCAGCCGGAACTTGCGCCGCATCTGCGGGTTTGACGGCGCAGAGGCCGGCGTGCCCACCGCCACATTGCCGTCTTCGCGCTGCGATTTATTGCCCAGCGGCAGGATCACAAACAAGGTCATGAACCAGATCACGGCAAACACCACGCCCATCGAGGTGACAGCCATTACGCTTGCTCCAGTTCAACCAGAGTGCCGGTGAAATCCTTGGGATGCAGAAACAGGACCGGCTTGCCATGCGCCCCGATCTTCGGCTCTCCCGAGCCCAGCACCCGTGCGCCACTCTCTTTCAGACGGTCCCGTGCGGTCAGAATGTCATCGACCTCGTAGCAGATATGATGGATGCCACCGGCAGGGTTCTTCTCCAGAAACCCGTTGATCGGGCTGTCTTCGCCCAGCGGGTGCAGCAATTCGATCTTGGTGTTTGGCAGCTCGATGAAAATCACGGTCACGCCATGCGCGGGCTCGGGCTGCGGGGCGCCGACATTGGCCCCCAGAACATGGCGGTACTGATCCGCGGCGGCGTCAAGGTCGGGGACGGCGATGGCCACGTGGTTGAGGCGTCCGATCATGGGGCGATTCCTGTCAGTGTCATATCTGAGGCCCCTTATGCGCAGAGCCGGGGCCATTGCAAAGGGGCCGACATGCCGCAGGGCCGCGCCGTGAGCCCAAGTTTGAGCGCCAGTTGGAGCCACAACCCTGCCGCCAGCCGACGTTCACGAACTGTTAGGCAAGTTGCGCGAAACTTCTCTGCGTTAGGGCGACTCGCCCCCGAATTGGAGCATCTGCCATGCCTGAAGACCTCGGCCAATTGTCCATGAACATCCATCCCACCGCCATGCGCCCGCTTTTGGGGCTGACCGTGCTGGTGGTCGAAGACAGCCGCTTTGCCTCTGAGGCTGTGCGGCTTTTATGTATCCGCTCCGGTGCCCGCATCCGGCGCGCCGACAGCCTGACCGCCGCCCACAGGCATTTGCAGCTCTACCGCCCCTCGGTGGTGATCATCGATATCGGCCTGCCCGATGGCAGCGGCATTGATCTGGTGCGCAAGATGAGCCAGGCGGCCCCTGCCGACCGCCCGGTCATTCTGGCCACCTCCGGCGCCGATGGCGACGGGCTGGAGCAAGAGGCGCTTGGCGCAGGCGCAGACGGGTTTCTGGCCAAGCCCATCGACACGGTCAGCGCCTTTCAGCAGGCCATTCTGGCCCATATGCCCCCCGATATGCGCCCCTCGGGGCCCCGTCTGGTCAGTGACGAGGTGATCCAGCCCGACACGCTGTCGCTGCGCGAGGATCTCTCCCATCTTGACGAGCTGTTGCGCACGGAGCCCAACCAGCTGTCCTATGTGGCCCCTTTCCTGCAAGGTCTGGCCCGGCTGGCCGGGGATCAACAACTCAAGACCGCCTCCGACGCGCTTTCGGAGGCCTGCATGGCAGGCAAGGACGTCTCCTCCCCCATTGCCGAGATCCGTGCATTGATCCAGACCCGGCTTGAAGGCCCGGTCCCGGTTCTCTGAGCTGACGCAGAGCTAAAGCGCAACTAAAGCGCGGGGTCGCTGGCCACACGCACTGGCCCGGTCAAGGCTCCAAGCCGCTTGATCTGCTGGCCCTCTGCGTCGAAATTTGTCGGTGACAACCACGCGGCATAGGCCTCTTTCAATGCAGGCCATTCGCGGTCAATCGCCGCAAACCATGCGGTGTCGCGGTTGCGCCCCTTATAGACCGTGGCCTGCCGGAAGACGCCCTCATAGCTTAGCCCGAACCGTTGCGCCGCCCGGCGCGAGGCCATGTTCAGCGCGTCACATTTCCACTCGAACCGCCGGTAGCCCGCCTCAAAGGCCCAGGACATCAACAGATAAATCGCCTCCGTCCCGGCCCGGCTGCGCTGCAATTCAGGCGCGATATTGATATGGCCCACCTCGATGGAGCCTGCCTCCGGCGCGATCCGCAAATAACTGGCCACGCCACCGCAACGCCCCGTCTTTTGGCATCGCATCGCCCAAAAAAGCGGGTCATTTCCTACTGCTGCATCGCGCACCCAGCGCGCATAGCTCAACGCCGTGGGGAACGGGCCATAAGGCAGATAATCCCAGATCGCGTCATCCGCGCTGTTGGC
>CALFWN010000007.1 GCA_937928335.1 uncultured Litoreibacter sp.
TTGAATTCTCGCAAGATCAGGGCGGCCCGCCGCCCGAAGCGGATGATGCAGGCTTTGAGGAAGACATAATTCAGCTCTCCGTCGCCCCGCAAATGCCAACCATGCAACGCAGCGGCGATGCCCGGCTGGACCTTCGATTATAGTCAAAAGGACAATGAACCTATGGATGTACTGACCCCGAACGGTCTGGGCGCCACAGCGGCAAATGCCGCAGACGGCAGCACCGATAACGTCATCGGCGCGGATTTCGAGACTTTCCTTGTCATGCTGACCGCACAGATGAAGAATCAGGACCCGCTCAACCCGCTGGATTCCCAGGATTTCGCCACCCAGCTCGCAACCTTCTCGGGCGTCGAGCAGCAGGTGAAAACCAACGATCTTCTGGCCACGTTCACCGCGCAATTCGCGACCTCGAATTTGGGCGAAATGGCAGGCTGGGTCGGTATGCAGGCCCGCATGGCGATCCCCGGAAATTTCGACGGCACCCCGATCGAGATCGTGCCAAACCCGCCGGTCTTTGCCGACCGGGTCGAGCTGGTCGTCTGGGACAGCAGCGGCACAGAGCTTCAGCGCATGGCGCTGCCCACCGGTGATGACCCGTTCCAATGGACCGGCGTCGATGATGCGGGCCAGCCCTTTGCGGATGGCGAATATAGTTTCGGCATCGTCTCCTATGCAGGCGGGGAGGTGATCGACGAGGCAACGCCGGAAATTTTCGCTAAAATCTCAGAGGTGCGCACGATCAACGGTCAAGCCATCGTGGCACTGGAAAGCGGCGCGCTTTACCCCGCAACGCTGGTGCGCGGGTTGCGATAAAACAGCCGCCATAAAACGACTGCAGCAAAGCAGAAGGGCCAAGCCGTTCTAGCCAAGATTGAGCCATAACAGCCACGCGTTCGAGGCCAGCAAGCCACCAATCGCCAGCAATGCCGCGCGCTTTGGCCAGCGGCTTTCCGGCTCCGGCATCCGCTCGTTGCTTTGCGCGGATAAAAGCCGCTCCACCGTGCCGGGCAGTTTCGGGCCAAACCGGGCCAGCACCAGCGCAGTCTGGCCAAGGTCTTTCAGCACCGCCGCCGGGCCGACCTGCTGGCGAATATAGGCCTCGACCACCGGCTGGGCCACTTTCCAGATATTGATCTGCGGGTGCATCGTGCGGGCCACGCCCTCGACCACCACCATCGTCCGCTGCAACAAGATCAGCTCGGTGCGGGTCTCCATGCCGAACCGCTCTGTCACCTCGAACAGGTAATTCAGAAGCCGCCCCATCGAGATTTGCGAGGCGTCCATCCCGAAAATCGGCTCCCCCACAGCGCGCAGCGCCTGGGCAAACTCGTCAATGTCGCGGTCGGGCGGCACATATCCCGCCTCAAAATGCACCTCCGCCACCCGGCGGTAATCCTTGCGGATAAAGCCCATCAGAATTTCGGCATAGACCCGGCGGGTATAGGCATCGAGCCGCCCCATGATCCCGAAATCATAGGCGATAATGTCGCCGCCCGCGCTGACCTTCAGGTTGCCCTGGTGCATATCGGCATGGAAATACCCGTCATTGAGCGCATGGCGCAAAAACAGCTGCAACACCCGCTCGCCCAGCGCTTGCCGGTCATGGCCCGCGGCGCCAATGGCCTCCACCTCGCCAAAGGCGGTGCCCTCGGCCCAGTCCATCACCATCACCCGGCGCGACGACATGTTGAAATCGGCGCGCGGCACCAGAAACCCCTCGTCACCGGCGGTATTGGCCGCATATTCGCCCGCCGCCGCCGCTTCCAGCCGCAAATCCAGCTCGCCCTGCACCACGCCGTCAAAATGCGTGATCACCTCCATCGGGCGCAAGCGGCGCGAGGCGGGGGACAGAAACTCGATGATCGAGGCTGCGAAATAAAAGGCGTCAACATCCTTGCGAAACGCTTTCTCAATCCCCGGGCGCAGGATTTTCACCGCCACCTCGGCGCCGGTCTCGGCCATCCGGGCGCGGTGCACCTGCGCAATCGAGGCGGCGGCCACCGGCTCGGAAAACTCTGAAAACAGCGTATCGACAGAGGCACCCAGCTCCGCTTTCACCATCGCGCGCGCCTCGCCCAGCGAGAATGGCGGCAGCTTGTCCTGCAACACCCGCAATTGCACTGCCAACTCGTCGCCCACGACGTCGGGCCGCGTTGACAGCACCTGGCCGAACTTGATGTAGGCAGGCCCCAAAGCGGTCAGCGCGCGGGTGGCGGGTGGCATGGACGGGTCACCCTTCAGCCCCAGCCATTTGAACGGCCAGCCCAGCACCCGGGCGGCAAAGCGCAGGCGCGGCGGGGCCTGAAACGCGTCCAGCACCACGCCCATAGCGCCCGTGCGCTCAAGCGTGGCCCCGGTGCGGATCAGCCGCCAAAGGTTATGCGGCCCGCGCATCTAAATCTTCCATCCCGCGTGCAATGCCGCCACGCCAAAGGTCATGTTGCGGTAGCTGACATTGCCAAAACCTGCGTCGCGGATCATGCCTGCAAACGTCTCCTGGTCGGGAAATTTTCGGATCGATTCCACCAGATACTGGTAGCTGTCGCTGTCGCCCGCCACCAATTGCCCCATCCGCGGGATCACGTTGAACGAATACAGGTCATAGGCCTTCTGCATCGCCGGGTTGGGCAATTGCGAGAACTCCAGCACCATCAGCCGCCCTCCGGGGCGCAGCACGCGGTAGGCCTCCGACAGGGCGTCCGCCACGCGGGTCACATTCCTGATGCCAAAGCTGATCGTGTAGACGTCAAAGCTGTTATCTTCAAAGGGCAGCGCCATCGCATCGCCCACGATCCACTCCAATTGCGATGAAAGCGCCTCTGCCTCGGCGCGTTTGCGGCCCTCGATCAGCATGTTTTCGGTCATATCCAGCACCACGGCCTCTGCCGCGCCGGCGCGTTTCAAAAACCGAAACGCGATATCCCCGGTGCCGCCCGCCACATCCAGAAGCCGCTGGCCTGACCTGGGCGCCAGCCAATCCATCATCGCGTCTTTCCAGATCCGGTGAATGCCCCCCGACATGACGTCATTCATAATGTCATATTTCGACGCCACATTGCTAAACACGCCATGCACCATCCCGGCCTTCTCGGCCTCGGGCACGTCTTGATACCCGAAATGGGTGGTTTTTTCGGATTTGTCTGTCATCTCGCCTTGCAACCTTCTTGGCCTCACCCTTCTTATAGGCCTGCGATGCGTAAGGACAATGCGACCAAACACACCTGAGGGGGTCAATCCGTGCCAGAACTGCCCGAGGTCGAAACCGTGCGGCGCGGATTGCTGCCCGCAATGGAAGGCCGCGTGATCAGGGCGGCAGATGTGAACCGCCCCGACCTGCGCTGGCCTTTCCCGCAAAACATGGCCCAAAGGCTGCAAGGGCAGACCGTTACGGCGCTGAGAAGGCGCTCGAAATATATCCTCGCCGATCTCAGCTCGGGCGAGACGCTGCTCATTCATCTGGGCATGTCGGGCCGGATGCAAATCGACGCGGCCCCCACCGCCAACTTCCACCACACCACACCGACAGCGCAAAAACACGACCATGTCGTCTTTCATATGGAAGACGGCACCACCATCCGGTTCAACGATGCCCGCCGTTTTGGGGCAATGGATCTGATGGACACCGCCACCCAAGACACCCACTGGCTGCTGGAAAAACTCGGGCCAGAGCCTTTGGCAAACCGTTTGTTCCAGCAAGGCGCGCGGGTGGCCATCGTCAACGTCACGCTTGATCCGGCCCATGACGAGGCCTTTCAGCAAA
>CALFWN010000008.1 GCA_937928335.1 uncultured Litoreibacter sp.
GGTGCTGAGATCCGTGTGGGTGGTGAAGCCGGGGTTATGCACCGAGCGGTAGAGAAGCTGGCCAATCGGGGCGACAAACGTGAAGAGCACAAAAAGAAACAGCGGTGCCACCAGAAAAAATGCCCGCCAGCGGGCTTTGGACTGCGCTGCGTTCAGGGCAGCTTTCAGCGGCTTGCCATCGGCGGTGGTCAGCGAACCTGCCGCCCCCTCTGCCCCTTGTGGGCCGGTATAGGTCGCATCAGCCATTCAGGTGCCTTCCACCACGACAATATCACTGTCGGAATTGGCGATGCGGATCTTGGCCGCCGCCAGGTAATCGTCGGAATTGTAGCACTCCAGCGCGGCCTGATAGCTGGGAAACTCGACCACGACATGGCGGTCCTTTTGCGGAGCTTCCGGCGTCTCTGAAGTACCACCACGCACGAGGAACTTGCCGCCGAACCGCTCCACGATGGGCGTGTCAAGGCGCACATATTCTGCGTAATTCTCCGGGTCAGTCACGGTGACATGCACCATCCAGTAGCCTTTGGGCATCTTGTGTCTTCCTTAAGGCAGCGGGGCGAGAATGGCGCGCATCTGGGCCGCATCAGCAGCCGGCAAATACGGCAACATCACCCGCGTCGTGTAATTTCCATGCAGCTTGCCATCGGCGTCCCAGTAGGACCAATCCGACAAGTTGCTCTCGGTAAAACTTACTTTCTGGTTGATCTTGTAAGGCAGATCGACCGGGTTGTTCTGAAGCCGACCTTCCATCGCCTTGCCGGAGCGCGCGACAAGCGAGACCCAGATATGCTCATGCCCGCCGCCTTCGACGGGAAACGCCACTTTGACGGAATAGTTGCCGGACGCCAGTTTGCCATCCGCCTGGCGATAGAAATAGGGCAAAGACTGATGCGCATTCTTGATCGCAGCAGACATTTTCGGGTCGGCCTCGTCGAACCCCATGACCGGGTCACCCGCCAGCGCCGCGCCCGGCGTGAAAGCGGCGCAGGCCATCCCCACCCCAAGACAGACTGCAATTGCGCGAAACATCATCCTACCATCCCCAGCGGGCCAGACCGGCCCAGAACCAATATGCGGCACCAAAATTCGGCGATAAAATGCGGCGCCCCCCTCCCAAAGGGCGCCGCGACGGTTGGCTTATTGAGCCAACCAAGCGTTGAAGCGCTCATTCAGCTCTGCATCCCGGTCGACCCAGAATTCAAAGTTGTTGACCAGAGCGTTTTCAAGATTGGCAGCCGCCGTTGGCATGTGAGGTGCCATTTCGGTTTTGCCGTCATTGAAAACCCCGACCAAAGCGCCAGAGGACTTACGGGCAGGCCCATAGGAAATCCAGGAGGCCTGATCCGCCAGACGCTGCGTGTCGGTCGAGAAGGAGATGAACTCCAGCGCGGCTTCCTTATTCGGCGCGCCCTTCGGGATCACGAACAGGTCGAAATCAAGGATCTGACCGTCCCAGACCACTTCCAGAGGCTGACCTTCGGCAACGGCCGCGTTGAAGATACGGCCATTGTAGGCGGTCGACATTGTGACCTCGCCATCAGCCAGAAGCTGCGGAGGCTGCGCACCGGCTTCCCACCAGACAATATCACCCTTGATGGTGTCGAGTTTGGCGAATGCACGATCCACGCCCTCATCTGTCTCCAGCAGGTCATAGACCTCGGCAGCAGGCACGCCATCCGCCATCAGAGCCATTTCCAGCGTCGCTTTGGCCGATTTGCGCAGGCCACGCTTGCCGGGGAAATCAGCCGTGTTGAAGAAATCATCAATGCTGTCAGGCGCTGTCGGGTTGTTGTCTTTGTTATAGGCAAAAACGGTGGACCAGACGATGTTGGCCACAGCGCAGTCTTGCAATGCACCCTCGATGAAATCGTCGCTGGCAGGTGTGCCGTCAGGCGCGGCAGGCAGGGCGGAGGTGTCGATCTCTTCCAGAAGGCCTTCGTCGCACAGACGCACGGCGTCAGAGAATTCGACATCAGCCACGTCAACGGTGACGTTGCCTGCCTCGACCTGCGCCTTGATCGGGGTTGCCGGGTTATCACTGTCCACAGAGTTCACCTGGATGCCGGTCTCGGCGGTGAACGGCTTGTGATAGGCCTCTACCTGCGACTTGGTATAGGCGCCGCCCCAGCTCATCACGGTGACTTCTTTGGCATGTGCCGCAAAAGCCGTGCCGACGAGGGCTGTCGTCAGAATAAGTGTCTTTTTCATTTGTAGTCTCCCTGTTGGTCTTCTTGGTGCCGCGCACCATAGCGCGGCGGTCTTGTACTGATCAGAGGGCATCAAGCGCGCGGGCGTCTTCCGCCGCCCACGAGATCTTGGTGGTTTCCCCCACTGACAGGTGTTCGTGGCCAGCCGAGTTCGGCACTTTCACCACAAATTCGTCATTTCCATGCACATCAAGGCGGCAACGAATGTGGTCGCCCAGATAGATCAATTCCTTCACATGGGCCTCGGTCACATTCGCGCCCTTGCCGCCGATATTGACCCGCTCGGGCCGGATGGAGATCAGCGTTTCGCTGCCCGCAGGCCCGCAATTCACCGCCAGCGCCTCGGTGGTCTTGCCATTGGCCAGCTCTACCGTTGCGATGTCTTTTGCAACCGACTTAACTTTGCCCGCCAACTTGTTGTTTTCCCCGATGAACTGCGCCACGAAGCTGTTATCGGGGCGTTCATAGAGGTCCTCTGGCGGGGCCAGCTGCTGGATGCGGCCGTCTTCAAATACGGCAACGCGGTCCGACATGGTCAGCGCCTCCGTCTGGTCATGGGTCACATAGACCACGGTGACGCCCAGCTGGTGCGAGATATTGGTGATCTCGAACTGCATCTGCTCGCGCAGCTGCTTGTCCAGCGCGCCCAAAGGCTCGTCCATCAAGACCAGCTCAGGCTCGAACACCAGCGCACGAGCCAGGGCCACGCGTTGCTGCTGACCACCGGACAATTGCGCAGGGCGGCGGGCGGCAAAATTGCCAAGCTCGACCATCTCCAGCGCGCGTTTCACCTTTTGCTCGCGCTCGTCCTTGCCAAGGCCGCGCACCTCCAGCGGGAAGGCAAGGTTCTCCCCCACGGTCATATGCGGGAACAACGCGTAATTCTGGAATACCATGCCAATGCCGCGCTTATGCGGCGGGATGTTATTGATCTCCCGCCCATCAAGGCGAATCTCGCCATGCGTCGCGGTTTCGAACCCGGCCAGCATCATCAGACAAGTGGTCTTGCCCGAGCCCGACGGGCCAAGCATGGTCAGAAACTCGCCTTTCGGCATGGCAAGGTTCAGGTCTTTGACAACCAGAGTTTCGCCATCATAGCTCTTTTGAACGCGGTCAAACGCGACAAAGGCGTCATCAGAACTCGTATCCAGCAAGTCATACCCCATAGGTTTCGGCGTCCCCTGCGCCGGTGGCCCAGCGCGACTTTGCGAGGGTAAGCGGGGTTGCCTGTATCTTTCAACCAACTTTTATACGCACCCGCAAGTTGACGTAGGGAAAGCTGCGTCCCGCCTCATATGCACCCCATCCGCCCGCTTTTTCCGACATCTTGTGACGCGCAGACCCGAGCACGGCTTTACATCTGCGCGGCGTGGCGCATGAATAGGGTGGTTATGACCGACCATGTCACCGCACTCGCCCGCATCCCTGATGACACGATGGCCGCGCT
>CALFWN010000009.1 GCA_937928335.1 uncultured Litoreibacter sp.
AGATGGATTTTTCTCTATCGCTGCGGAAAGAGGTGACACTTTAGTATTTACCAGGCTAGGGTATCAGACTGTAGAGCATACAGTCCCTGATTCTCTTGATTCCAGCTTTTACTCATGGTATCAGATTATGTCAGAAGGTGATGTGCTCCTACCAGAAGCTGTCATCTATCCATGGCCAAGTAGAGAGCATTACAAGATAGAGTTTCTAGCTTTAGATGTGAGCAATGAGCTGCGTCAGCAAGCACAAGATAACCTTGCCTATGAAGTCTTATCAAGAGCCAAGCATGGTGTCTCTGCAGATGGTGAAAATGCCTTTGAAATGGAAGCTGCTAAGCGTCAATATGAGTACCAATACAATGGTCAATATAAGCCTCAGAAGATATTCGATGTTGTCGCTTGGAGTAAGTTTATCAAAGCATGGAAGCGAGGAGATTATAAGAGAAAGAAAAAGGCATCCACCGGGCAGGCTTCCTGGCAGAACCCACAATAGATACATTTGGTCATGTCAATGTCGTAGCGCGTGGTGCGGCGCGAGCCGTCTTCCCGGGGCTCGGCATCAATGGTGATCGCCTGCGCCGGGCACACGGCCTCACACAGCTTGCAGGCAATACAGCGTTCTTCCCCGTTGGGATAGCGCCGCAGCGCGTGCTCACCACGGAAACGCGGCGACAACGGCCCTTTCTCATGCGGGTAGTTCAGTGTCGCCTTGGGTGCGAAGAAATATTTGAAGCCCAGCCCGAACCCTTTGAAGATGTCAAAGAGCAAGAAATACTTGGCCTTACGTGCGAGTGAGGTTGCCATAGGTTAGCCTCCAACAGCCCAGCGGGCCCAAAAGCCGCCAAGCACTTGATATTGAGCGAGGAACGCCACGATCACGACCCATGCCAGAGAGAACGGCAGGAACACCTTCCAGCCAAGACGCATCAGTTGGTCATAGCGGTAGCGTGGCACGATGGCCTTCACCATCGCGAAAAGGAAGAAGAACACGGCCATTTTGCCGACCATCCACAGCGCGCCATCTGCGACACCGGGAATGGGGGAGAGCCAGCCGCCGAAGAACAGCAGTGTGATCAGCGCGCACATCAGGAAGATGGCGATATATTCGCCGGCCATGAACAACAGGAACGGGGTCGAGGAATACTCCACCTGATAGCCCGCCACGAGTTCTGATTCCGCCTCCGGCAGGTCAAATGGTGGCCGGTTGGTCTCCGCCAACGCCGAGATGAAGAACAGAAACACCATCGGCAGATGCGGCAGCCAGTACCAGTTGAACAACCCCAGATTGCCGTCCTGCGCCCGCACGATATCGCCAAAGTTCAGCGACCCGGTCGAGATGATCACACCGATGATGATCAACCCGATCGACACCTCATAGGAGATCATCTGCGCGGCAGAGCGCAGCGAACCCAGAAACGGGTATTTCGAGTTGGAGGCCCACCCGCCCATGATCACGCCGTAAACCTCAAGCGAGCCGATGGCGAAGATGTAAAGCACGGCGACATTGAGATCGGCCAGAACCCAGGTGTCGTTAAATGGGATCACCGCCCATGAAATAAGCGCCAGAACGAAGGCCAGCATAGGGGCGAGCATGAAAACCGTCTTGTCGGCTCCCGCCGGAATAACGATCTCCTTGACCACATATTTCAGCGCGTCGGCCACCGTTTGCAGCAAGCCCCAGGCCCCCACGACATTGGGCCCGCGCCGCATTTGCACGGCGGCCCAGATCTTGCGGTCGCCATAGACGAGAAACAGCAAGGAGATCATCACGAAGGCAATCACCGCGAGGCATTGCGCAACGATGATCAAGGCGATCCCGGGCCCGGTTGTCAGAAATTCAGCCATGCGTCCCTCATTTTGTCGGCCCTCATACGGTCGGAATGCCGTTTTCGGCGCATTCTTCGACCGCCACTTCCGCGTCGATGGTTTGTAATCCGTCAGGCAAAGCAGCCGAGATGGTGTAAACCGCATCCGCCGCCCAAATGCCACCCCGTTCCTGCACATTTGTCCGCAGGTGGCGCGCAAAACCGTAACCCCGGATCAGCGCGTATTGCGCGGCGGCGCAACGGCCATATTGCTCTATGTCGTCATTGCCCCGCGCCCCGGACATGCGCACAAGAAAACTGACAATCTCGCTATCCAGCTTGCGGGTCTCAATGCCCAGATATTCCGGTTTGAACACGCTGCTGGACGCGGTCTCAGGGCGAGGCTGCACCTCGCCACAAGCCGCAAGTGCCGCCAACCCGGCCCCAAGGGCCAATATAGGGCGCAAGGGCGCCATCTACTCAGCCGCGATCCGTGTGGAGGCGCGGGCCTTGGCGATGGCTGACAGCTCCGCCATCAGCTCGGACGCGCGGGCAATCGGGTTGGACAGGTAGAAATCAGCCACCGCATTGCGGAACGCGGCCTTACCCAGCTTCCTGGGCTTGAGCATCGTCACCGCGTTCTCAGGCACGGCGTCGATCATCGCCAGATGCGGCACGGCCGCAATCATCTGCGTGCGCAGCTGCGCCATGTTGTCAAACGGCAAGGTCTGCTCCAGCTCAGCCGAGAGCGCGCGCAGGATCGCCCAGTTCTCTTTCGCCTCACCCGGCGGGAAGGAGGCACGCAGCGCCAATTGCGGGCGGCCCTCTGTGTTCACAAACAACCCCTGTTCCTCGGTATAGGCCGCGCCGGGCAGGATAATGTCGGCGCGATGCGCGCCCCGATCACCGTGGCTGCCTTGGTAGATCACAAAAGGCCCTGCGGCCACATCGACCTCGTCAGCGCCCATGTTGTAAATCACTTCGGCCCCGTCAATTGCCGCGGCCATGCCGCCATCGGTCACAGCGCCGACATCCATCGCGCCCACGCGGCCAGCCGCGCTATGCAGAACCAAGAGCTTGCCGCCGGCTTTCTCACAGATCGCTTGCACGGTAGCCAGAACGGCCTCCCCATCAGCTTCCTGCAATGCGCCCTGCCCGACAATGGCAATGCAGCGTTTGTCTTTCAGCTCTGCCATATCAAGACCCGCGACATGCTCCAACGCCGCGCGGTCAGTGCCCATATGCTCGTAATCATAGGTCAGATCGACCTTCTCGCCGACCAGCGTGACATCCGCGCCTTGCGTCCAGGCCTTTCGAATACGGGCGTTCAACACCGGCATTTCAATCGCCGGGTTGGTGCCCACCAGCAGGAATTTCTCTGCCGTATCAATCTCTTCAACTGTGGCTGTGCCAACATATGCGCCACGGTTGCCCGCAGGCAGCTTGGCGTTGTCGGTGCGGCACTCGACGTGGCCCCCCATGCCCTCGATCATGGTTTTCAGCGCATAGGCTGCCTCGGTCGGCGCAAGATCCCCGACCAACCCGGCAACTTTCTTGCCATTCATCGCCGCTGCAGCGGCAGAGAGCGCCTCGGGCCAGGAGGCCTTCCGCAGCTTGCCATTCTCCCGAATATAGGGTGTATCCAGCCGCTGACGGCGCAGCCCGTCCCAGACAAAACGGGT
>CALFWN010000010.1 GCA_937928335.1 uncultured Litoreibacter sp.
GCTTTCCTCTTCCGGGTACAACCGGCCTCGGCTGTCTTCGGGGTGACATGCGTAGCTTGCCCGCGTCATCAGACCGCCTCTTCTTGTTCTTGTCCCGCACTCACCCTACATTGAAGCCAGACCAGTTACGAGAGATGACATGCAACTCGCCCTGCCCCCGAAAGTCACCGACCGCGCCTTTGCCCGCCTTGCCGAGATCGGCGCGGATAGCGAGGGTCACGCCCTGCGTGTGGCCGTCGAGGGGGGCGGCTGCTCTGGGTTTCAATATGAGATCAAGCTCGATGCGCCCAGCGAGGATGATCTGGTGCTTGAGAAGGATGGCCAGAAGGTCGTGGTCGACAGTGTGTCCCTGCCGTTCCTAGAAAACGCGGTAATTGATTTCACCGAAGAGCTGATCGGCGCGCGTTTTGTGATCGACAACCCAAATGCCACCTCCTCATGCGGATGTGGCACATCGTTTTCAATGTAGCGACGTTTTCAACGTAGCGACGGCCTCAGGCGAATTTCAGTTATAATCCGCAACGACTTCGGCCCAGGCTTCCGACTGGGCAAGGTCCTCAGGTGATACGGGTACAAAATAGGCCTGCCCGAGGGGCTTGAATTCCGATTGCGTTGCCACATCCTCTGCCGGAGGAACACCGCAGGCTGTAATAACGACGAGACCCACCAAACTGGCGAGAATTGCTGCTTTGTGCATGACTGCCTCATACATATTTTTATTTTTATCTTATCCGCAAAACACGGAAATGGGGCAAAAATGTGGCAGCTTTCTCGTTTTTGACACAATCCGGGCTATCTGCCTGTTTTAATAAGGGTTTGGCAACAATCAGCCGATGGCCCGGTTGGGTATTTGTGCAAAAGAAAGCAACGATATGACGACGATCTTGATCCTTGGCAGCGGCCCGAATGTGGTGGCGGCGCGCGATTGGTCGCGTGAGCATATTGACCATATTCTGGCGATCAACAATGCCTTTGCCGTCCGCCCTGACTGGGACAGCCTGATCTTCCCCGAAGACTTCCCCCAAGAGCGTCGGCCAACAGCGCTTGCGACAGGCCAGCGTCTGGTCTCGGCCGAGGATTACGTGCCCGCGCAGAACCTCTATGGCGGGTTTGTCTATGCCGGCGGCACGATGGCGTTTACGGCCGGGTACTGGGCGCTTCACGCGCATCGGCCACGGATTTTGGCCTTTATGGGCTGTGATCTGACCTATAACGGGTCGCAGACACATTTCTACGGCAAGGGCCAAGCGGACCCTCTGCGCAAGGATGTCACCTTGCAGTCCCTGGAGGCGAAATCCGCCCGCCTCATGATCGCCGCCGCCGAACAGGGCTGCGCGGTGGTGAACCTGTCGCACGATGCCAGCCGTCTGATCTTTCAAAAAGCGACGCTCGACACCCTGCCCGATGCGGCGCCACAGCCTTTCGCGGCAGATCTCGCCGCGCGCGCGCGACGGATGGAGGTGTGTTTGAACTATTTCGTCCCCTCGGGCCGCTACTGGCTTGAGGAAGAGCGGTTTGACGCGGATAAATTGCGCGCGCTTGACGCGCTTTGGCTCGACGCCGCCCTTGCCCCTGCCCCCTCGACGCGCGATACCTGAGCACAGGCGGCGCAGCGGGGCTCAGGCATGAAAATTGCAACCTTCAACATCAATGGCATCAAGGCGCGGATCAACGCCCTTCCCGACTGGCTGAACGAGGCCGCCCCGGATGTCGTGGTGCTGCAAGAGATCAAATCCGTCGATGAGGCCTTCCCACGCGAGATTTTCGAAGATATGGGCTATATCGTTGAAACGCATGGGCAAAAAAGCTTCAACGGCGTGGCCATCTTGTCAAAACTCCCCCTCGAGGATGTCCGCCGGGGCCTGCCCGGTGATGACACAGATGAACAGGCCCGCTGGATTGAAGCCCTTGTGATGGGCGAGCAGAAACCGATCCGCATCTGCGGCCTGTATCTGCCAAATGGCAACCCGGCTCCGGGGCCTAAATATGACTATAAACTCGCATGGATGGAGCGTCTGCGCACCCGTGCGCAGGCTCTGTTGGACGAGGAAATCCCCGCGATGATGGCGGGCGATTACAACATCATCCCCCAGCCCGAAGATGCCAAACGGCCGCAAGCCTGGCTGGACGACGCGCTGTTTCGTCCCGAAAGCCGGGCCGCGTTTCGTCGTATCCTGAACCTGGGCTTCACCGATGCCTTCCGCGCCTGCAACCAGCTGCCCGAGCAGTTTTCATTCTGGGACTATCAGGCCGGTGCATGGAACAAAAACGACGGCATTCGGATCGACCATCTGCTTTTGTCACCACAAGCTGCCGACTGCCTGCGCGCGTGCCAGATCGACTATGAGATCCGTGGACGTGAAAAGCCCTCGGACCACGTTCCGGTCTGGGTTGATTTGCAGCTTTGACGCTGAAACTCTAGCCAGCCCCCGAACTCCAAAGCGCCAGGATCACAACCGCCAGCATGGCGCAGGCCATGAACATGTTGATCATCCGTTGCGTGCGCGGTGCCAGGTTCATCGCCTTGATCCGCGCGCCGATCCAAAGCCACAGGAAATGCAGGCTGACCCAAATCGCGTTTGTGATCAGCAGCTTAAGCGCCATTTCTGCCACATAGGACTGCGGCAGGAAAGCAAAGCCCGAGAACAGGGTGGTGTTGACCACATAGGCCTTGGGGTTGATCAGCTGCAAGGCCACGCCGTCCCGGAGGCCCGGTTGGCGGGAGGCGGCGGTAAAGCCGATGCGGCTGCCTGCCGTGGCAATCTTATAGGCCAGATACAGCAGGTAGGCGGTCGAGGCGATCATCAGCACGGTGCGGATCGTGGTGCTGGCCAGGATCAGCGCTGCCAGCCCGGTGATCACGGCCAGCGCAACCAGATTGGTCCCGATAAACAGCCCCGTGAAATAACGGAGCCCGGCGCGGAAACCATATGCCGCCCCGACGCCCGCCAGCGACAGAACGCCGGGGCCCGGAGTGATGATCAGCAAGAAGACAGCGGCGGCAAAACTCAGCATAAGACGAGCCTATAAAAGAAAAAGCCGGGCGTCAGACCCGGCAATTTCAAGCTATTTCAATGCGCCTCAATCGTCGCGGTGAACTTTTTCGCGACGCTCATGGCGCTCCTGGGCCTCCAGGCTCAACATGGCGATCGGGCGTGCATCAAGTCGTTTCAGCGAAATCGGCTCTCCGGTGTCGTTGCAATAGCCGTATTCGCCCTCGTCGATGCGGCGGATGGCACTGTCAATCTTGGAGATCAGCTTGCGCTGGCGGTCCCGTGTGCGCAGCTCAAGCGCGCGGTCGGTCTCCTCAGAAGCCCGGTCGGCCACATCAGGAATATTGCGTGTGCCTTCCTGCATACCTTCGATGGTCAGGTTTGTTTCATCAAGAATGGACTGACGCCAATCTTGCAGTTTGCGCCTGAAATATTCGGTCTGGCGCTCATTCATGAAGGGTTCGTCTTCCGCCGGACGATAGTCATCTGGCAAAAATACTTCGGCTTTCATCCCCTAAACTCCCTTAACTGTTTAAGCGACGTCAGCCCCCGACTCGGACCGTCGCTCTTCACCTTCGGTGCGGATGATCTAACGAATGGGCCTGCTCTTGTCACGCAGATAAGGGCCGCTATGAATGGAATTTGAACAGAGCCGTGCGATCCGCAGCTCCGTCCCACAGAGGTTTGAAACACTTATGAAATTCACCGGCACCGAATCCTATGTCGCCACCGAGGACCTGACCGTGGCCGTGAATGCCTCTGTCACGCTTGAGCGCCCCTTGCTGGTCAAAGGCGAGCCGGGCACCGGAAAAACCGAGCTTGCGCGGCAGGTCTCCGCCGCTCTGGGGCTTGAGATGATCGAATGGCACGTCAAATCCACCACCAAAGCGCAGCAGGGGCTTTATGAATACGACGCCGTCTCCCGCCTGCGTGACAGCCAATTGGGCGAGGCACGGGTGCATGACGTCAAGAATTACGTCCGCAAAGGCAAATTATGGCAGGCGTTTGAAGCCGATGCGCGCAAGGTCTTGCTGATCGACGAGGTCGATAAGGCGGATATCGAGTTTCCAAATGACCTGTTGCAGGAGCTCGACCGGATGGAATTTCATGTCTATGAGACCGGCGAAACGATCACTGCAAAGCATCGCCCGATCGTCATCATCACGTCAAACAATGAAAAAGAGCTGCCAGACGCGTTTCTGCGCCGCTGCTTCTTTCACTACATCAAATTCCCCGATATCGACACGCTGCGAAAAATTGTCGAGGTCCATCATCCGGGCATCAAACCCGCCTTGCTGAATACGGCCCTGACCGAGTTTTTCGAGATCCGCGACACGCCGGGGTTGAAGAAAAAACCCTCCACATCCGAGGTGTTGGACTGGCTCAAACTGCTTCTGGCCGAGGATCTGGACCCCAGCGACCTGAAACGCGACGGCGCGAACGCCTTGCCCAAGCTGCATGGCGCTTTGCTGAAAAACGAGCAGGACGTTCATCTGTTTGAGCGGCTGGCCTTCATGGCCCGGTCACAGCGGTAGGCCGGGATATGGCATTGATCATCCGCCCCCTCGCCGCCCATGACCGCGACGCATGGGGCACGCTTTGGACAGGCTATCTGACCTATTACGAGACCAGCCTGCCGCCCGAAATCTACGACGTCTATTTCGCCAGATTGCTGGGCGATGACCCGCAGGATTATTCCGGATTGGTGGCAGAGCTGGACGGCAAACTGGTCGGCCTGACCCATTACCTGTTTCACCGGCATGGCTGGAGCGTTGAAAACACCTGCTACCTGCAAGACCTCTATGTCGACCCGGACATACGCGGAACCGGCGCCGGGCGAGCGCTGATCGAGGCGGTTTACAAAGCCGCAGACGAGGCAGGCGCGCCAAGCGTCTATTGGCTGACACAGGATTTCAATGCAACAGCCCGGCAACTCTATGACCGCATCGGTGAAAAAACCCCCTTTATCAAATATAAACGGGTATAAGCGCTGAATGCGTTGTTCTAAGTCTCTGATTCTGCGTCCTTTGTTCATGGCCTGTGTGATGGGGCTGGCTGCCTGCGCGCCCAGCTCATTGAGCGAGGTGGCCTCGCGTGCGGCCCAAAGCCCTGATCTGCCGCCCATGAAAAGCTTTGTCGCCCGTGAAGCCGCGCCAACATCGCGCTCAAACGCGGAGCTGGTCGAGGATTTTCTGGAGCTGTCTTTTCAGATGGAAAGTGGCCGCGCCCTGCCCTTCCTGACGCGGTTCAAAGGCCCCGTGCGGGTCAGCGTCATAGGCGGTGCCCCGGCCAGTCTGGAATTTGACCTCTCGCAGCTGCTTGTTCGGCTGCGCCGCGAGGCGGGTATCGACATTTCACGCGCCAAACCGGGCGAGGACGCCCAGATCATCATCGACGCCGTGCCGCGCAAGACATTGCAGCGGGCCGTCCCGCAAGCCGCCTGTTTCGTGGTGCCAAATGTCACCGGATGGCGGGAATTTCGCAAAAACCGCCACCGGGGCAGCACGGATTGGTCAAAGCTGGCACAACGCAGCCGGGCCACGATTATTATCCCGTCCGATGTCTCGCCCCAAGAGGTCCGCGATTGCCTGCACGAGGAGGTCGCGCAGGCGCTCGGTCCGCTGAATGATCTCTACCGGCTGCCAAATTCGATCTTCAATGACGACAATTTCCATACTGTGCTGACCGGCTTTGATATGCTGATCCTGCGCGCCTATTATGCGCCGGAGCTGCGCAATGGCATGTCCCGCGCCCAGGCCCGCGCGGCGCTGCCGGCGCTTTTTGCGCGGATCAACCCTGCAGGACAAAAACGGGCCAACGCGGTTGTCTCAGCAACTCCACAGGCCTGGAACCGCACGATTGCAGGGGCGCTTGCCCCCCGCGTGACACCTGCAAAACGCGCCGCATTGGCGGCAGAGGCCGTGCGCATTGCGCAGGCGCAGGGTTGGTCCGACAACCGCCTCGCCTTCTCTCTCTTTGTGCAGGGGCGGGTGACGCTCGGCCAAAAGCCGCAGCTTGCGATCTCTTCCTTTGTCGAATCCGGCAAACTTTACAAAAGCCTCTACGGCACCTCCGTACAGGCCGCGCATGTCGCCACCCAGATGGCGGCATTTGCTTTGTCTTCGGGCCAATATGAGACGGCCGTCAAGATGACCGACGAGGCAATACCTGCGGCGCGCGGCGGCGAAAACGCGGCTCTTTTGGCGACGCTGTTGATGATCAAGGCACAGGCCTTCGAGGCGATGGGCCGCGCCGATGAGGCACGCGTGGTTCGGCTGGACGCGCTGGGTTGGGGGCGCTATGGGTTTGGCTCCGACGAAAACGTGCGCGCACGGCTCAATGAGATCAGTGCGCTGACCCCAAGACAAGGATAAGGCGCTGACATGACTGGCTTTCTGATCGGAGCTTTACTGGGCGCTATTGTTGGTGGAACGGTCATGGCCCGCCGGGGCGGCAACAAGAAAGATATGGCGCAATACGCGTTTGGCTACGCCGTCTGCTTTGGGTTCGTCGCGCTCTTTGTCACGATATTTCTGGCCCGTCAGGCGGTGTAGCCCCACATGTTCCTGCGCTTTTTCGAAAATCTGCGCGGTGCAAAGCTTCCCGTGTCCTTGCGTGAATACCTGTCCTTCCTGGAAGGGCTCAGCGCGGGGCTGGTCACATATGACCTGGACGGGTTCTACTATTTCGCCCGCACCGCGATGGTCAAGGACGAGCGCCATCTCGACCGGTTCGACCGCGCATTTGCCGCAACATTCGAGGGTCTGGAACATATCGACACGGGCGAGATGCTGGAGGCGGTCGAGATCCCGAAAGACTGGATCGAGAAACTCGCCGAAAAGCACCTCACCGCCGAAGAACGTGCCGAGATCGAGGCGCTGGGCGGGTTTGACAAGCTGATGGAGACGCTCAAGCAGCGGATCAAAGAACAGGAAAAGCGCCATCAGGGCGGCAATAAATGGATCGGCACGGCAGGCACCTCACCCTTTGGGGCCTATGGCTACAACCCTGAAGGGGTGCGCATCGGGCAGCACGAAAGCCGCCATCAACGCGCCGTCAAGGTTTGGGACAAGCGGGAATTCCGCGACCTCGACGGCAATGTCGAGCTTGGCACCCGCAACATCAAGGTGGCCCTCAAGCGCCTGCGCCGCTGGGCGCGCGACGGGGCCGCAGAGGAGCTTGATCTGGGCGGCACCATCCGCGCCACCGCAGAACATGGCTATCTGGATGTGAAGACCCGCCCCGAGCGGCGCAATGCCGTCAAAGTGGTGCTGTTTCTGGATGTGGGCGGCTCAATGGATGCGCATATCGAACTGGTGGAAGAGCTGTTCTCGGCCGCCAAGACCGAATTCAAGCATCTCAAGCATTATTACTTCCACAATTGCCTTTACGAGGGCGTCTGGAGCGACAACAAGCGCCGCTGGTCCGAGCAGATCGAGACCTGGGAATTGCTGCGCACATTTGGGCCTGACTACAAATGTATCTTCGTGGGCGACGCCTCCATGAGCCCCTATGAGGTGGCTTACCCCGGTGGCGCAAACGAGCATTGGAATGCTGAGGCTGGCGAGGTCTGGCTAAGGCGGGCACATGACCAATGGCCGTCCAATCTGTGGATCAACCCGTTGGACGAGCGGTATTGGCGCCATACCCAGTCCACGCAAATGATCCAGAACATATTTGGCGCGGACCGCATGGTGCCGATGACCCTGAACGGCATTGATCGCGGGATGCGGCTTCTCAGCCGTTAAACGAAAACGACCCCCCTGATCTCATTACCAGAGGGGTCGCTTTGCGTCTGGGGGGGGCAGACGCTATCTGTTGATCGGCGCTTGTTAGCGCACGATGTTCTCGGCAGGCGAGTCGTTGGTCAGAGCGAAGATTTGCTGAAGCGCTTTGACGTCAACATTACGTGCCCGGTCGAAGTTCACGGAATTCTCTGCAGGGCTGTCATTGACTAAAGCCAGAACCTGGGCAGTGCCAACCGGATCGCCGATAGATGTGGCACCAACAATACGTTCAGCAGCAGATTCGTTTGTCAGGGCAAAGAAAGCCTGTGGGTTCGAGACCTCGGCAGCAGCAGGCGCTGCGAATGACAGCGATACCAGTGCAGTTGCGATGATCTTTTTCATGTTTCTCTCCAGTGTATGTGCCCTCTCGGGGCGATGTGTGTACGGCGATGTGTTGCCGTTTGATGAGACTAATATGCACCCCGTCGCAGCGCCTCTCAACGCACATCTCCTGTTTTTCACGTGAGATGAGTGCATTTATGCACATAACTTGGTGCGCGATAGCCCACACCCACACGCCGCCGTGAGAAAGCTCTCACGAAGCGTGAGATCGCTGAAATACGTGCAGAATCCCGGATGAATCGGGCCGTCGAACCGGCGACTCGCCTAAAGACCCAAAAGCTCCGGCAGGTCGGACAGGCGATCAAATACCACGTCACAACATGGCTCCAAGCGCGCGGCGGGGGTATCGGCGGCAAACCCGAAGACAGTCATTCCCGCCGCCTGCCCTGCCTTGGCACCGCTGGCGCTGTCTTCAATCACCGCGCACCGCTCAGGGGCGATCCCTGCATCAGTTGCGGCCTTCAGATAGACATCCGGCGCGGGCTTGGGGTTGGCCACATCCTCGCGGGAATAGACGCGACCTGCCAATAGCTCCGCCAAACCACAGCGCGCCAGCGTGATCCGCATCTTCTCATGCGGCCCGTTTGATCCGACCGCAAAAGGGATGCCCGCCGCTTGCAGCCGGGTCAGCACGTCCGCAGCACCCGGGATCGGCGTGACCTGCTTTGCCAATGTATCAAACATCTTTTGGTAGAACGTCTCGACCCAGTCATCGGGCAGGGGCGCACCCATCTCCCGCGCGCGCTCGAAAACGCCGATCATTGTTCCACCCACAAACAACCGCATGATCTCGTCCAGCGGAAGGTCCAGCCCATATGCCACCAGATCGTCCCGCATCAATTGATTGGTGATCGGCTCACTATCCACCAGCACACCGTCACAATCGAAGAGTACCATATCGAATTTGGGCATAGCAAAAGGGCCGGATCATTGCAGACCCGGCCCTTTCACAGCATTGCAGCGCGTCCTGCAACACATATTCAGTTATGGTTAATGCACCACGGCATCATCCGGCTTGGGCCTGTTGGAGGCCGACAGGCGGTCCCCGACAATCAGCCCGTCTACGCCGGCGCTGACCTTAATAGTGGACCCGTCCAGCACATCGCCCGCCAGGATCATCTCGGCCAGCTGATCCTGCAACGCCCGCTGGATCACCCGCTTCAGGGGCCGTGCACCAAAGACAGGGTCATAGCCCTCATCAGCCAGCCATTTCCGCGCGCCATCATCCAGATCAAGCGTGATCTTGCGCGATGCCAGACGTTTGTCGAGCAATGCCAGCTGGATATCGACAATGCCTGCCATGTCGTCACGGGCCAGCCGATCAAAGATGATCGTCTCGTCCAGACGGTTCAGGAATTCAGGACGGAAATGCGCCCTGACGGCATCCATGACATCACGCTTGGCATCCGAGCTGTCGGCATTCTCAGGCAACTGGCTCAACGCCTGCGCCCCGAGGTTCGAGGTTAGAATGATCAGCGTCTGCTTGAAATCTACCGTGCGGCCCTGACCATCGGTCAGAACACCGTCATCCAAGACCTGCAACAGCACGTTGAACACATCCGGGTGCGCCTTCTCCACCTCGTCGAACAGCACGACCTGATAGGGCCTGCGCCGCACAGCTTCCGTCAGCACGCCGCCTTCATCATAGCCCACATAGCCCGGAGGTGCCCCGATCAGACGTGCGACCGCGTGTTTCTCCATGAACTCGGACATGTCGATACGCACCATCGCGCTGTCATCGTCGAACAGGAATTCGGCGACAGATTTGGTCAGCTCGGTTTTGCCCACGCCGGTTGGTCCGAGGAACAGGAAGCTGCCCAAAGGCCGGTTCTCGTCATTCAGACCCGCCCGCGCACGGCGCACTGCATTGGCCACAGATTTGACGGCCTGGCGCTGGCCGATCACCCGCTTGCCAATCGCCTCTTCCATGCGCAGCAGCTTGTCGCGCTCGCCTTCCAGCATCTTGGAGGTCGGGATGCCGGTCCAGCGTTCAACCACTTGCGCAATCTGCTCAGGCCGCACGGCCTCCTCGACCACAACATCGCCTTCGGAGGCTTCTGCCTCTGCCAGTTTCTTCTCAAGATCGGGGATCACGCCGTAAGATAGCTCCCCCGCCTTGGCCAGATCGCCATCGCGTTTCGCAATGTCCAGCTCGGCACGCGCACGGTCCAGCCGCTCCTTCAGCTCACGTGCGCCTTCCAGCTTGTCGCGTTCCGACTGCCAGCGCGCCGTCATTTCAGACGATTTCTCCTGCAAATCCGCCAGTTCCTTCTGCAAGGCCTCCAGCCGGTCCTTGGACGCGGCATCGTCTTCCTTGGACAATGCCACTTCCTCGATCTGCAACTGCATGATCTGGCGGTCCAGCGCGTCCAATTCCTCGGGCTTGCTGTCCACTTCCATCCGCAAGCGGCTGGCGGCCTCGTCCATCAGGTCAATCGCCTTATCGGGCAGGAACCGGTCCGTGATATAGCGGTGCGACAGGGTTGCAGCCGACACCAGAGCGGCGTCCGAGATCCGTACCCCATGATGCAGCTCATACTTCTCCTTGATGCCCCGCAGAATGGAAATCGTGTCCTCAACGGTGGGCTCCTCCGCCAAAACAGGCTGGAATCGCCGCGCCAGGGCCGCGTCTTTCTCTACATGCTTGCGGTACTCGTCCAAAGTGGTCGCGCCCACACAGTGCAACTCGCCCCGCGCCAAGGCAGGCTTGAGCAGGTTCGACGCATCCATCGCCCCCTCGCCCTTGCCCGCGCCGACCAGCGTGTGCATTTCGTCGATGAACAAGATGATCTCACCGGCGGCATCCGTGACCTCGTTCAGGATCGCTTTCAGCCGCTCCTCAAACTCACCACGATATTTCGCGCCCGCGATCAACGCGCCCATGTCCAAAGCCATCAGCTTCTTGTTGCGCAAGGATTCAGGCACGTCGCCATCCACGATCCGCAGGGCCAGGCCTTCCGCAATCGCGGTTTTACCCACGCCAGGCTCGCCGATCAGCACAGGGTTGTTCTTGGTGCGGCGCGACAGCACCTGCATGGTACGCCTGATCTCCTCGTCACGGCCAATGATCGGGTCAATCTTGCCCTCCCGCGCCCGCTCCGTCAGGTCCATCGCGTATTTCTTCAGCGCATCATAGCTGTCCTCAGCGGACGCGCTGTCAGCCGTCCGGCCTTTGCGCACATCATTGATCGCGGCATTCAGCTCCTGCGCCGACACGCCGCCCGCCTCCAGCGCGTCGCGCGCTTTCGATTTGACCATGCACAAGGCGGTCAGCAGGCGTTCCACGGGCACAAAGCTGTCCCCGGCCTTCTTGGCCAGCTTCTCCGCCTCGGCCAGCACTTTGCCGGTCTGCGCGTCGAGATAGACCTGGCCTGTGTCACCAGACACTTTCGCGGTCTTGGAGAGTGCCAGTTCCACAGCCTCCAAAACCCGCGCGGGCTGTCCGCCAGCGGCATGGATCAGGTTGGAGGCCAGGCCCTGCTCGTCATCCATCAATGCTTTGAGAAGATGCTCAGGCGACAGACGCTGGTGGTCTTCGCGCATTGCTATGGTCTGGGCCGCTTGCACAAAGCCACGGGACCGTTCGGTGAACTTTTCCAAATTCATAGGTTTTCCTTTCTATAAGCATCTGCCTGTCAAACACGGGCCCGGCACGCGGCACCCTTGGTCGGCAAACCTTGCAAGAGATATGGAAACGCAGCCCGCTCGGTGCAAGAGCCGTCACGCCCGAAAATTGGCCCACAGGCCCCAGATCACGCCGAATCGCTGCCTCTCACAGCTGCGCGAGGCCCCCTATGAAACCAAACTGGGGCTTATAGAGTTAAATCCACAGAACACATAAACCTTTGAAAAGGGTATGCACATGAGCAGCTACAAGACCGAGGTACAGAACCTGCACTATAACGCCGCCACCCAGAGCTTTGAGGCGCTGGTGGTTATGCACGAGGGCCATGAGGCGCGGAAATTTCCGATCTCCCTGCAATTGCCCATCGACAGCGATTTCAGCTTCGTGACGCATAAGCTGGTGGCACAGGCCAAAAAGCAACGCGCACGGAATGCCTGCCATCTCGTGGCCCGCGGCCCCAAAGGCCAGACCAAGCTCGGCCATCTCGGCGATCTTGCGCGTCAGCTGAGCCAGAGCTTCAGCTTCACC
>CALFWN010000011.1 GCA_937928335.1 uncultured Litoreibacter sp.
ATTGATTGCCACAAGGCCCGCAAGATTGGCTGGACGCCGCGCAGCTGGGACGAGCCGGAGCTGCGGTTTGACCATCTGCGCCCAATGGGGTCGAGCCAGACCTCGATCTATACCGGGCGCCGCCGCCACGGGTTCGGGCAGTATTACATGGGCACACATCCCGCCTTCATGATTGCCTCCGCGATTAACAAATCCCGCGTCCCGCCTTATGTCCTGGGGGGGCTGGCCATGTTGCAGGGGTATTTCGGTGCCATGTTGCGCCGGGTCAAACAACATGATGACCCAGAGCTGCGCCGCTTCATCCGCGCCTATCAATGGCGGGCACTGACCCGTGGCAAAATGCGCGCCGTCGAGGAGATCGAGGCAGAGCAGGCCGGCAATTGGGTGCACAACACGTGAGCGCATCGCAACCTCTTGGCCGTATCCCCTATGTCGACGGGCTGCGCGGGTATCTGATCTACTCCATGACCCTGTCGCATCTGGGTTTCCTGGGGCCAAATCTGTTCACCCATCTGTCGCATAAGACGTTCAGCATCTTCTTCACCGGCGAAGGATTCATGGCCCTGTCTGGGCTGATGGTCGGATATATTCTCTATCGCCCCTATATCAGGCACGGGCTGGGCAAGACTCTTGGCAATTCCTTGAGGCGCAGTTGGAAGATCGTGAAATATTACGTTGCCGTCTATGTCCTATGTGCGCTGCCTTTGTTGTTTGTGGATCTGCAAAGCCACGCGCTTCTGGGCGACTATTTCCGGCTGCGTGATCCGATCGAGATCACGTCTTTCGGGCTGTTCCTGGGTTCTGTTTACCGGCCGTTGATGTTCGACATTCTCTACCTCTACATCATCCTGATCGGTCTGACGCCCCTGCTTATATGGGTGGCCCTAAGATTTGGGATCGCCACGCTTGCCTCAATATCCTTCGGTCTTTGGGTTACGGTGCAGTATCAGCTGCCACAAAAAGTCACGGTCAAGATTGGCGAGATGTTTCAGGTGGACCCCGCCCACCTGTTCGGGAATTTCAGCATATTCGCATGGCAATTTCCCTTTGTTGTCGGTGTCATTCTGGGCATGGCCACCGCCAGCAACCCTGACCGCTGGCCTGCGATCTTCGACTGGCTTCGGACGCATGTTTTCGGGCTGGCCGCAGGGCTTTGCGTGGTCTTTGCCGTGTTCAACCTGTTGGCCTTGGTTGGCCCGCTCAATATCGGATATCTGTTCTTCTCCAATTACCTGACGCTCAGCCCGCTGACCTTGCTCAATTTCATATGTTTCTGTCTGGTTCTGGTCATGCTCCTGCACCCCCCCACCCCGCAGGCGCACCGCCTTACAGTCACGCTGCATCAGGGGTTGGCATGGTTGCTCAACAGCAGGCTTCTGACAGTGGTCGGGTCAAACTCGCTGCTCACATTCAGCGCCAGCGTGGTCTTGACCTACTGGGTGGTGGCCGCCAAACCCTATCTGGAGACCCTGGGCTATAGTCTCGCAATCAACACCCTTGTTTTTAGCGTTGTGATCGCACTGATCTATGGCACCGTGCTAGTCTTCAACGCGCTCAAACGCGGCACGGGCAGGCCCCTCCCGGAAAAGAGCAACCCGTCATGAAAACCTTTTCCTATATGACCGATTTAAGCGCCCCGCTCCAAAAAACGGTCACATTTACCCCTCAGAACCCGGACAAATTGAAGCATCAAGCCCGGTAGAAATAGCAGGGCAATCTGTGGCAATTGCTCTGCACAACAAATGTATAAGCATCGGACATCATCATGAGTGACAAAGTCAAAATAGCGGTCGTTGGTCTCGGGAAAATGGGGCTGTCCCATTTCTCGATGGTCAACGCCCACCCGGATGCAGACACTGTTGCCTGCGATCAGGCGGGGTTTCTGGTGGATTTGCTGAGCAAGAACACCAAAACTACTTTCTATAAAGACTTCGACAAGATGCTCGACACTGCCGGGCTGGATGCGATGGTCATAGCGACCCCCTCGCGGATGCATGACCCGATGGTGCGTGCAGCCCTTGAGCGCGGCATCCATGTGTTTTGCGAAAAGCCCTTCTCGTTGAACTGGGAAGAGGCGCAGCGTCTGGCGGAGCTGGCTGAAAGCAAGAAGCTGGTCAATCAGGTGGGCTATCATTACCGCTATGTCGGCGCTTTCCAGGAGATGAAACGCCTGCTGGATGCAGGTGCCATCGGCACCGTGACCCATGTCATGGCGGAGGCCTACGGCCCGGTGATTTTGCGCGAGAACAAGAAAAGCTGGCGCACCCAGAAATCAGAAGGCGGCGGGTGTCTTTATGATTATGCCGCCCACCCGCTGAACCTGCTGAACTGGTATTTTGGGGAGCCTTCCCGTGTATCAGGGTCTGTTTTGAACTCGATCTACTCGAAAGGCACTGATGATGAGGTATTCTCCACTTTGCAATTTGACGGCGGACCAACGGCGCAATTGTCGGTCAACTGGTCCGACGAGTCGCACCGCAAGATGTCGACCAAGATCTCGATGATCGGCACCAATGGCAGGCTTTATGCCGACCGCCAGGAATGCCAGCTCTACCTGCGCGAACCGGTGCAGGGG
>CALFWN010000012.1 GCA_937928335.1 uncultured Litoreibacter sp.
GCAGAGACGCTGATTGGCGCGGCTTTGGTCTTCGGGATGTATGAGGGCATCATCACATTATGGCTCTCGCCCATCGCGTTCAGCCTGCTGGGAGCGGTGTTTTTGTCTTTTATTTCAGGGGTTAAGCTGGATCGCTTTGAATGGACCCGTCGACAGATGGGAACGGCGGAAGTGTTCAATGCGCCGTCGATCATTCAGGCGGCAAAGCATGAGAGGCTGCGGTTGAAGCAGGCGCTCGATAAGGCCGATCACGTCCCCGCAGAATAGGCGCAGAGCCGTTTTGCCACAAAATGGGGCAAAACTTTTGGGCCGATTTCCCAAAATGTACAAAACTCAGCGCCGAAAATCGTAACCTCTTGTTAACATATCGGCGGATTTACCCACAGGCTGTGGATAAGATCATGCCCCGGCCATAGGGACGAGATCAGCCGGAAGAGAGATCGAGCCCCTCGAACCAGTCAAGCGCGGTCTCGGACCAGCCTTTCGGGATGCCGTGGGCTCCGGGGTGGAGGATAAATTCCAGCGCGCCGGTTTCGCAGCTCTCCCATTTGCGATGCCAGAAATCGCCTGACGTGTCGAAACTGTCGGCGCGGCGGCCCCGGCAGCCATTGGTCTCGCGCCAGACCTGCATCGCGTAAAACACATCGCCCTGTTCGATATCCGCGACGCTGAGCGGGCGGCCTTCAAGGGGGACGGTCTTGTCTTTCCAGCCGTGGGTGTGGAGCAGCCTGACCGGGCCTTTGCAGGCGTCAATCTCGGGATGGGGACGCCAGAAGCTGCCAGCCACCGGCGCATAGGCTGTGGCCAGATCGGGGGCGTCGCAGGCCATGTAGCTGACCATCGAGCCGCCGATGGAGAAACCTGCCAGAAGCACCCGGTCGCGGTCGATGCCGTGATTGCGCGCGGCGTCGTCGAGGATTTCGCGCATGAAGGCGATCTCGTCGCGCTGTTTGGGCCGGGCGGGGTGGAAGGACCAGCCGGGGCCGAAGCGTGAATTGGGGCGTTGCAACCCGTTGGGGCCAATGACGGCATAGCCACGGCTAAGCGCGGTGCTCATGCGCATCGCCTGTTTGCCATTGCCGCCCGCGCCGTGGAGAAACAGCAACACGGGCGGGGCGGTGACGCCATCAGGCAGCATGATGTGATATTCGCCCAGCGATGTGGTGCAGGGCGTGTCAGTGCCATCAGCGCAGCCTGCATGGGCCTGCGTGCTCATCAGCAGGGCGGCGGCGGCCAGCGTGGTGGCGCGCCTCATGGGGCTTTGTTGAGCGGCAGGTCGCGTTTGATCCAGCCGGGGCCACGCCTGTTGCCAAGCATCCCTTCCGGCACATCGATTACATTGGTAAAGCCCGCGGCGATCAGCTTGTTATTCTCGCGCGCGGAGCGCACGCCGCGTGCGCAGATCAGGGCCAGCGGCGCGGAGCGGTCGCCGCCCACCAGCTTGTCGAGCTGTTCGATGAAATCGTCGCGGCGCAGATCGAGGCGCACGGCATGTTCGCCCGAGCCTGTCTTGGCCCATTCATCGGGACGGCGGATATCGACAAGCGTGATTTTGCCTTCTCCCGCCAGCCTGTGGGCGGTGGGCGGGTCGAGGTTTTCAGCCGCGCTGGCCTCGGTGATCACGGCATAGAACAGGTTGCGCCCGCCCGCAGCATAGAGCCCGGCCGCGCCAATGGCCGTGACGCCGCCTGCAAGAAAGGCGCGGCGGGTGAGTTTGGAGGCCATCAGCCCAGCTCCCTTGTATATTTTGCCACGATGCCTGCCGCCTGCGCAGGGGTCACGATAGGGGGCACGAGGGTCAGAAACTTGCCCTGCGCATCGAGCAGATAGACAAAGCTGCCATGCGCATAGACGGGGCCAAATTCAGGGTCCACGAACACCTCTTCCTTCTCGATGGAATAGGCATCATAGGCCACTTGCAGCTCGGCCTCAGTGCCGGTCAGACCGACAAATTCGGGGTGAAATTTTGCGAGCTTCGGCCCCATCGTGTCGACCGTGTCGCGCACCGGATCGACGGTGATCATGACAGGCGTGATCTCCATGCCCTGCGCCTCGATTTCGGCGACGACCTCGACCATCATCGGGAACACGGCGGAGCAGATTTCCTGACAATTGACATAGCCGAAGAACAGCAATTGCGGGCGGCCCTGCGGGTCGACCTGCGTGTAGCTTTCGCCGTTCTGGTCGGTCAGCGTATAGGCCCCGCCCAGATCAAGAGGCAAAGGGTCAAAGGGCAGGGGTGTCTCGGCCAGGGCAGGCGTGGCCAAAGCGGGTATAGCCAGGGCCAGGCCAAGCATGCCGGCGCGGATCATCGGGACGGTTTGCATCAAAGGCCTAACGGGTGATCTCATAGGCTTCCTCGGGCGAGAGCCCCAGACCCAGATGGCCGCTATCGGCGATGATTGCATTGACGCGCGGGTCGCGGCGGAACCACGGGCCTTTGCCTTTGGCGTCGGGATGTTTGGCAGCCCAGACCTTGGTCCATTTATTGGCTTTGGCCCAATCGGCATCCCCGGCCTCCTTGATCGTCTGGACCAGATAGATATTGGTCGCACCGGGGATCTCCTCATCCTCGATCAGCAGCCCGTCAACATCGACCATCTTGCCGCAATAGGGCAGCAGATCGGAGGCCGCGCCATTGAACGAGCTTTGCGAGTTCTTGTTGGGGTAGACCAGCACATTATCGGCAGAGCGAAGCAGCCCGAGCTGGCGCCCCTCGGCGCATTGATTTGCGCAATCACCGGCGACATTGCACAGGATATCGACCACCTCCGCCTCGAACGTGGCGGGGACCTCCGCATAGAGGTTCCACGACTTGGCGTTGGAGCCTGCGGAGAAATCCTGCGCGACCAGCGGGGTTGCGACCAGGGCCAGTGCGGCGGCGAGTGTTTTGAGATATGTCATGCTGTTGCCCCTCAGTTTTTAGGCTTGGGAATGGCGAAACCGGGCACCACGCCGTAATCTTCATGGTTGAGATTGGTGATGCCGCGATCCTCAACGACCGCCTCGACCACCAGATAGTTCAGCCCGTCGCGCTTGTAGAGCATCCCGTCTGCCACGATCTCGTGGCTGGCCAGCGTCAGCTGCGTGTCGCCCGAGGCCGACTGGTCCTCGCCATTGATCTTGATGACCATATAGACCTCGCCATCTTCGCCCAGCAGCCCCACGGGGATACCACCGGCCGAGCACCACAGCGCGCAGGTGTGATGCGCCGAGCCCACCACCGCGTCGGGGCCGCCCATGACGCCGGAGAAATAACACCATGTATCGATGATCTCGCCGGTGATCTGGACGCGTTCGCCTTCCGCCGCGAGGGCCGGGGCTGCCGCGAGGGCCAAGCCCGCTGCGGCGATGGTGGTTTTGAGGGACATGAATGCGCTCCGTATTTTGTGGATTTTCTTGATTCTTGACGTGAGGGTAACAAGAAAACCGGGGCGGGGCGCATCACTTTCTGGTTAAGCCTTCCGGTTGATCCCCGGGCGGTGGCTATTGCCGCCCGGTGAATGCAGCCTGCTGCCCTGCTAGGCCCAGCCGGCTTGCAGCGTGGCGGCCATGTCACTGGCTGTGTCGCAGGTGGTGACAAACTCCAGCATGGAGGCATCGGCGAAGCCTTGCGCGACCACATGGCGGGTGAGCGCCAGCAGCGGGTCCCAATAGCCATTGGTGTTGAGCAGCAGGATCGGCTTGTCATGCAGCCCCAGCTGACGCCATGTGAGCACCTCGAAGAACTCGTCAAGCGAGCCCGCGCCGCCGGGCAGCACCACGATGGCGTCAGAGTTCATATACATCACCTTCTTGCGCTCGTGCATATTCTCGGTGACGACGAAGGTGCTGAGGTCGCGCTTGCCGACCTCGCGGTCAAACAGATGCACCGGGATCACGCCGAACACCTCGGCGCCGCCTGCTTGGGCCGCTTTGGCGACCTCCCCCATCAGACCGACATCGCCCGCGCCATAGACCAGCCGCCAGCCATTTTGCGCGATCAGCCTGCCTGCGTCGCGGGCGGCCTGCGCAAAGGCCGGGTCCGCCCCCATGCGCGAGCCACAATAGACACAGACGGAACGGGGCAAGGGTGTTGCAGGCATAAGGCGCGGGGTCCTGATTTTGGAGGAAACAAGCGGATGTGACTTGCTTTTGCCATGTGTTAAAGGGCCTGCTAGGTTCGCACAAGTCCGCGAGGGCAGGTATGCCGCAAGAGGTGCCGCGCCGCGGTCGGGCCAACGTATAGGCCCGCATTTGGGGGAAAAAGGAACAGGCGATGTCTGGGAAGAAGAGTTTTGCGCTGACCGGGTCCACGGTCATGCTATGGGCGGGTGCTTTGGCGCTGGCCGCTGCCATATACTGGGTGGTGTTTCTGGGCCGTGGCGCGGAGGCGCCGGTGAGCGCGCTGGACGCGGAGCCGCAGGAAACGGTTGAGGTTGAGGGTGAGCCCGCGACTGAAACGGGCGAGCAGGTTGCTGTGCAGGAGGAGCCGGAGGTTGTGGCTGAGCCTGAGGTTGCGGCTGGGCCTGAGCCTGAGCCCGTGCCTGAAGTTGTGGCTGAGGCCGAGGAAGAAGCTGCGTCTGAGGATGACGCGGCTGCCGAGGTAGAGGCAGAAGCGGAGGCTGATGCTGGCGAGGCGGCTGACAGCGACGCGGATGCGGAGGACACTGTGCCGGAAGTAGCGCAGGCGCCGGTTGGGCCAGGCTTTGATCTGGTGCGTATTGACCCTCAGGGCGCGGCGGTGATCGCGGGTACGGCAGCGCCCGGCGCGGTGGTGATCCTGCTGGCCGATGGCGTCGAGGTGGGACGCGCGACCGCGGATTCGACCGGCAAGTTCGTGGCCTTGTTTGACATGCCGCCCTCGGACGCGCCGCGCAGCCTGTCGGCGCAGATGCTTGTGGAGGGGGCGGAGGCCGTGGCCTCTGCCGGGACGGTCCTGATTGCGCCTGTGCGCCCGGTCGAGCTGGCGCAGGTCGCGCCAGAGGTCGCAGCTGAAGCTGAGCCGGAGGCTGAAGCGGAGGCTGCGGAGGCCCCCGAGGAGAATACGGAAGAAAATACGGAGCTGGCTGAAGTAGCGGACGGCGAGGGTGACACCAGTGCCAGCACCGATATTGAGCTGGCCGAGGCTGACACGCCGGACGCTGAGGCACCTGAAGCTGAAGCACCGGACGCTGAGGCCCCGGATGCCGAGATTGCGAGCGGGGAAGACCCTGCCGATGCGCCAGCGGCAGCCGCGCCTGAGGCCCCGGCGATTGTTCTGGCCGATGACAGCGGCATCACCGTGTTGCAAGGGGCCGAACAGCCCGCGGTGCCGTCCCAAAGCCCGCAGGTTTCGGCCAATCTGGTGATCGACACGATCACCTATGATGACAGCGGCGACGTGGCGCTGGCCGGGCGCGGGCAGGGGGCCGGGTTTGCGCGGGTCTATCTTGATGACCGCCCGGTGCAAACCGTCCAGATCGCGCCTGATGGCACATGGCGCACGCCTTTGCCTGACGTGGATGCGGGCGTCTACCGGCTGCGCATTGACGAGCTGGACGCCGATGGCACGGTGACCAGCCGGGTCGAGACACCGTTCCAGCGCGAGGAGCCGGAGGTGGTGGCCGAGGCCGCCGGACGCCCGAATGTGGTCACCGTTCAGGAAGGCTTCACGCTTTGGGCGATTGCGGAGGACCGCTTTGGCTCGGGCGTGGAATATGTACGGGTCTATGAGGCCAATCGCGACCTGATCCGCGACCCTGACCTGATCTATCCCGGACAGGTTTTCGCCATCCCCGAAGGATAGCCTGTGCGCCCTACCGCCGCCCTGCCGCGCGCGTCCTACACGCCGCCCAGCAGGGGTTTGTCATTGCGGATATGGCGCTCAAGCAGGCGTCTGGTCTGCTTGGCGCGGAGCGGTTCGTGGCGGGCCAGAATGGGCTTGTGATCGGGCGATAGCAGCTCTGGAAACAGGGTCGTGACCTCGACGTAAGCGGCCTTGTCCAGACTGGCGAGTGCCTGCGGGCCGGTGAAAAGGCTCTCGGAGGGGGCGTCCTCGGCATAGACGATCTCATGGGCGTCAAAGAGGATGTGGATATAGGTCACCTCGCGCAGCGCCGCGTCAATGAAGACGCCGGGCATGTTGACCAGCCTGATGGCGGGCAACAACAGCTCGGACGTGTCAAACATCCGCTTGGCAATCGGCGAGCGGACCAGCATCCGGTGCTGGCGCGACACGACAAGATCCCGTCTGGGCAGGCCCAGCCCCAGCGCCCCGGCAGAGATGCGCACCGGGCGCAATCTGGGCATGGCTGCAAGTGTATCCGCGCCAAGCCGTCGCCGGCCTATCCAGCGCACGGGCTGAAACCCGTGATCCGCCGTCTCGACCAGATCACCCACCCGCAGCCTTTCGGCCAGACGCGGCCCGTCTCTGGTGGCAATCCGCGTGCCTGCCGTAAAGCAGGGC
>CALFWN010000013.1 GCA_937928335.1 uncultured Litoreibacter sp.
ATGCCTTGGCCTCCATCGCCACCGACACTTCCGAGCCCGTCGCCATCAAGATCGCCTGCCGCTTGGCCACGGCCTCCGCCAGCACATAGGCGCCTTTCGACACCTCGTTGCGGGTGGTGTGGGTGGTGCGCAATGTCGGCACCCCCTGACGTGACAGCGCCAGCACCGCAGGCGTCTTCTCGGACGTCATCGCGCATTCCCAGGCCTCCGCCGTTTCCACCGCGTCGCAGGGGCGGAACACATGGGTATTTGGCGTGGCCCGCAGCATCGCCAGATGCTCCACAGGCTGGTGCGTCGGACCGTCTTCCCCCAGACCGATACTGTCATGCGTCATCACATAGGTCACCGGAATACCCATCAGCGCCGACAGCCGCATGGCCCCGCGTGCATAATCGGTAAAGCACATGAATGTCCCACCGTAAGCCCTTGTTCCGCCATGTAAAGCCATGCCGTTCATCGCAGCCGCCATACCGTGCTCCCGCACGCCGTAATACATGTAACGGCCCTTGCGGTTCTCAGGGGAAAACACGCCCAGATCGGAGGTCAGCGTGTTGTTCGAGCCCGTCAGATCGGCAGAGCCGCCAAAGGTCTCTGGCATGATCGGGTTGATCACTTCCAAAGCCATCTCGGACGCTTTGCGGGTCGCGACTTTCGGCGCACTTTCGGAGATCTGCTTTTTCAGCGCCTTGATCGTCGCCGACAGCTTGCGCGGGGCCTCGCCCGATTGCTCGCGGGCAAACTTGGCCTGTTTGGAGGTTGAAACCCCCTCAAGCCGCGCCTCCCAGGCGTCACGATCTGCTGCGCCGCGCGCGCCAATGGCCTCCCAGGCGGATTTCACATCGCCGGGGATCACAAACGGGCCGTAATTCCAGTCATAGACCTTGCGCGTATCGGCGATCAGCTCCTCGCTGGTCAAAGCGCCATGCCCTTTCGAAGTGTCCTGCGCCGAGGACCCCAAAGCGATATGCGTCTTGCACGCAATCATCGAAGGCTTCTTTGTCTTCCTGGCCTTCTCGATCGCGGCATCAATCGCGTCCGGGTCATGGCCGTCAATCTCCTGCACATGCCAGCCCGCCGCCTTGAAACGCTGCGGCTGGTTGGTGCGGTCAGACAGCTCGACCGTGCCGTCGATGGTGATGTTGTTATTGTCCCACAGCACGATCAGCTTGCCCAGCTCGTGACGCCCGGCAATGCCGATGGCCTCGTGGCTGACACCTTCCATCAGGCAGCCATCACCCGCGATGCAGTAGGTATAGTGATCCACCAGCTTCTTGCCGAACCGCGCGCGCTGCACTTCTTCGGCCATCGCAAACCCCACCGCATTGGCAATGCCTTGCCCCAGCGGCCCGGTCGTGGTCTCGATCCCCGATGCGTGGCCATATTCAGGATGGCCCGCCGTGATCGCGCCCAGCTGACGGAAATTCTTGATCTGCTCAATCGTCATATCCGCGTAGCCCGTCAGATGCAGCAACGAATACAGCAGCATCGAGCCGTGTCCCGCCGACAAGATAAACCGGTCGCGGTCTGGCCAGTTGGGGGCAGAAGCGTCAAATTTCAGATGCTTTTCGAACAGCACGGTGGCGACATCGGCCATGCCCATCGGCATCCCCGAATGGCCCGAATTGGCGGCAGCAACCGCGTCCAGCGTCATCACGCGGATCGCGCAGGCTTTGTTCCAATGCTCCGGGTGGTCTCTACGAAGGCTGGCAATATCCACGGTGTTCTTCCCCTGCTGGGCCCTTAGGGGGCCTTGATTTCGTCCCTGCGGTGATACCAGTGTGGTGGCGGAGTTCAAGCGCTACGGCAAGGTCTCGCCGCAAGGGCTTTGAAATCGCCGCCAAATTCCGTAGGCTTTCACCAAACAAAGCCGGGATGGGCCGTTTCTCGATTCGATCCACGCAAAACCTGGCTGAAAACAGACGATCAGGGGACAGCAATGTCAGATATTTCCGAGCTTGAAAGCCGCATCACCGCGGCATTGGACCGTATTGCATGGTCCGTTGAAAATGGTCTGGACCAGCCCGCAACCGCAACCGCCGCGCAGACCCCTGCCACAGCGGATGGCGGCGAACTGGCCGAAGAGCTGGAGATTGAGCGCGCCACCAATCAAAAGCTTTCTGCCGCGCGCGAACAGCATGTGGCCCAGATCGAGCGGCTTGAGGTGCGCGTCACCCGCCTGACCGACCGGCTGGAGCAAACCGATGCCGAAAACAAGCGCCTTGAAAACGTCATCGAAACGCTCAGCCAGAACAACAACACGCTGCGAGAGGCCAACGCCGCCTATCAGGGCGATGCAGGCACTGCTGACGCAGGTGCAAACGCCCAGCTTGAACATCTGCGCGCGTTGCGCGAGGCCGACCGCGGCGAGTTGAACGACATCATGGCCGAGCTGGCCCCCATCGTGAAGGAAGGTTAAGCCATGCCCGAGGTGAATATCGAGATCGGCGGCCGCGTGTTTCAGGTGGCCTGCCAGACCGGCGAGGAACATTTCCTGCAATCCGCCGCAGGCCTGCTCGACAGTGAGGCCAGCGTGCTGGCCGAGCAGATCGGCCGTATGCCCGAGACCCGCATGTTGTTGATGGCAGGCCTGATGCTGGCTGACAAAACCGCCGGTATCGAGGAAGAGCTTCGCGCCGCCGAAGCCCGGATCGAGGCTATAAACCGCGAGCTGACTGCGCTCAAATCCTCTCCGCCCGAGCAGGTCGAGGTTGCCGTGATCCCGCCCCAGATCACCGACAGCATGGCCGAGATGGCGGCCCGCGCCGAGGCCATCGCCGACAGCCTGGAAGCCAGGGCCAGCTAGGCGCCAAAATTTGCAACCGCTCTGCTATTGCGCAACGATCACGGCTTCGTGATTGAATAAAATGCGCGCGTCTTGAAACTAAACGCGCTCCCCATTCGTGCCTCTCAGTAATCCCAACCGATTTTGGTCGGGACAACCTGAAGGAACGATAACAATGAAATTCACAACCTTTCTCGCCTCGACCGTCGCAGCCGCCGCTATCGCAACCGCAGCCCTTGCCGCAAACCCCGATGTAGGCGGCGCGCCGATGTTCGAATCCAAGAATATCGTTGAGAATGCCGTAAATTCGAAAGACCACACCACCTTGGTCGCCGCCGTTCAGGCCGCCGGTCTGGTAGACACGCTTGCAAGCCCCGGCCCGTTCACGGTCTTCGCCCCCGTCAACGCAGCCTTTGACGCCCTGCCCGCAGGCACGGTGGACACACTGCTGGCCCCAGAAAACAAGGACCAGCTGACCAAAGTGCTGACCGCCCATGTGGTCGCTGGCAAGATTTCCGGCGCAGAGCTGATGGAGAAAGCGAATGCCTCCGACAACGGCTATTACCAGTTTCTGACCGTCTCCGGTGACACGCTGTCGGCAACGGTACGGGGCGGCAAGCTCTATATCGTGGACGAAAGCGGCAATGGTGCAGGGGTGACCATTGCCGATGTGAACCAGTCCAACGGCGTCATCCACGTCGTAAACTCGGTCCTCGTTCCGAAATAAGCCCTGCCAAACGCCACCTCTGCCTTGTCCCCAGGTGCAGAGGTGGCACCCTGCTCTCCATATCCAAAGGAAACGCCAATGCGCACCCCATCCCGCCGTCACTTTCTGATCAGTGCAGCCTCGCTGACAGCCCTGCCCGGCTGGGCCCACGCCGCCGAAGGCCCGTTCGAGGTGACCCGCACAGAAGCCGAGTGGCGCGCCATGCTGACAGAGACGCAATATCTCGTCATGCGCGAAGAGCAGACCGAAAACGCGTTCCTCAGCCCCCTGCACAACAGCAAGGCCAAAGGCATCTATGACTGCCGCGGATGCGCCTTGCCGCTCTACAGCTCGGCCACGAAATTCGACAGCGGCACCGGCTGGCCCAGCTTCACCGCGCCCTTGCAAAACGCCATCGGCACCAAGCCCGACAACACGCTGTTCACCACCCGCACGGAGGTCCATTGCCGCCGCTGTGGCAGCCATCTGGGCCATATTTTCGACGACGGCCCGGCCCCCACCGGCAAGCGGCATTGCCTGAACGGAAGCGCGCTGGTCTTTCGCGCGGGCTGAGGCGACTCACCTGCCAAGGCCCGGCACCGCTTTGGAAACAGTTAACGCTAACAGGATTCTTTGCGCTCATAAACTGCACATAATTTGTGCATGTTAACGCTAACGGTTTGTGTAAAAACGAAAAACCCGGCTTCTCGAAAAACCCAATTCCCTGTATACGCGTGCCTAGGGGCGCCACGGGTAACGAGGAAACTGAGTATCATGACGACAACAGTCGCAATCAACGGATTTGGCCGCATCGGCCGCTGCACTCTGGCTCACATCGCACAAAGCGGGCGCAATGACGTCCAGGTCGTGGCCATCAACGCCACGGGCCCGATCGAGACCAACGCCCATCTGCTGAAATACGACTCTGTTCACGGCCGCTTCCCCGGCGAGATCACCACCACGGCCGACACAATGGATCTGGGCCGCGGCCCGATGAAGGTCTTCTCCACCTACGATCCCGAAGAGCTCGACTGGTCCGGCATCGATGTCGTCATGGAATGCACCGGCAAGTTCAACTCCCGCGAGAAAGCCTCCGTCCATCTGGAGCGTGGTGCCAAGCGCGTGCTGATCTCCGCACCCGGCAAGAATGTCGACAAGACCATCGTGTACGGCGTCAATCACCGCGATCTGCTGCCCGAACACGGCGTCGTCTCCAACGGGTCGTGCACCACCAATTGTCTGGCCCCGCTGGCCAAGGTGCTGAACGATGCAATCGGCATCGAGGAAGGCATCATGACCACGATCCACAGCTACACGGGCGACCAGCCCACGCTGGACCGCCGTCACGATGACCTCTACCGCGCCCGCGCCGCCGCTATGGCGATGATCCCGACCTCCACCGGCGCCGCACAGGCGCTGGGCGAAGTTCTGCCGGAACTGTCCGGCAAGCTCGATGGCAGCGCCATTCGGGTGCCCACGCCCAATGTCTCCGCCGTGGATCTGACATTTCGGGCCGGCAAGGACGTAACTGCCGAGGATGTAAACGAAATTATCCGCGAGGCCGCCGCCGGTCACATGGGCGCAGTGCTCAGCTACGACCCCGAGCCCAAGGTCTCCATTGATTTCAACCACACCAAATACTCCTCCATCTTCGCCCCCGACCAGACAAAGGTTGTGGGAACGCGCATGGTTCGGGTATTGGCGTGGTACGACAATGAATGGGGCTTTTCCTGCCGCATGGCCGACGTGGCCGCCGCAATGGGACGCCTCTAAGCTCCACTGCGCCGAGGCCCCATGACCAACAAAATCGCAATCGCCCTGGCGTTGGTTATCCTGTCGGTCTTCGCGCTGGACTATCTGGTAATCGGCGCCGACATCCACATCTTCCTGTTCCGCAAACTGGGCGAGTTGATCGAGTATCTGGCCTTCTGGCGGTAGACCGAGCCACAAGCAGACAACATCGAGCCCCAAGGCGCGGCGGGCCCACCGATCTGTCCGCCCTGCCCCGTTTCAAAAAGCCGTAGGGTCTGACAAGCCCAAGGTCACAGGCCAAGTGACCTGCACAACGAGGGACCGCGTTGTGTCCAACTTGTAATTTTTCGGCAGCGCAGCGAATGTCAGCTAGCGCAGGATTGATCGGATATCGTCGAGAATGAGACAGGTTTTCTATGGCATCATTGCGCTCGTTGTCGCATCCCCTGCCTTTGCGGAAGTCTGCGACAAGCTACGCCCAGGCTGGGACCCCGACAGTGGCCATATCAATCAGTTGGAGGAACTTTACTTCTTCTTCATCTCTCCATTGGGAGCCGGCCTGTTACTGCTGATCGCGGCTACGCTTTAC
>CALFWN010000014.1 GCA_937928335.1 uncultured Litoreibacter sp.
GTGACGGCGGGTCTCGAACGGCCTGACGGGGTCAGCGGTTTTGCAGATAGGTGGCGCAGCCTGTGAGGGCGGCGTAGTCATCCTCGATCACATGGACGCCGAAATTCTGCATGAAACCTGCAAACCGCCCCTTGTCGCGGAAGGCGGCCAGAAAGCCCAGAGCGTCGAAATGGGCCGAGAAAGCCCGCGCCACGCCACCTGCGAAATAGACCCCACCAAAGGGCAGCTGGATCAGGGACAGGTTGCCCGAGACGGTGCCCAGCATCCGCACGAACATCACCGCCGCCGCGCGCGCCACCGGGTCGGAGCCGTCCTCGAAACTGTGCATGATCTGGGCTGCGGATTTCTCGGTTGGGGTGCCGGCTTGCTCCGACAGCCAAAGGTAGCAGCGTTCAAAGCCGCGGCCCGAAAGCATGTCCTCGACGGCCGGGAAACCATGCGCGGTCTCGAAATAGCGGATCAGCGCCAGCTCCTCCTCGGCGCGCACGGGCAGATTGGCATGGCCCGCCTCCGAGGCCGGGACAAACCGCCCGCCGGGCGTCTCGTAAACAGGGGCGATGTTGAACCCGGTGCCGACGCCAATGACCAGTTTGGTGGCCTGCGGGTCCGGCGGGGTGGGTGCGTCAACCAGCGTGCGCACTGAGCCCTGCGACAGCCGCCCGATCGCATGGCCCTGCGCCTGCAAATCATTCAGGATCGCCACGTCCTCGGCCTGGGTGGCGCGGGCCAGCGCGGCCTCGTCGATCTCCCAGTTGAGATTGGTCAGCGTGCCGCGCCCCTCCTTGACGGGGCCTGCCAAAGCGACGCAGGCGCCTTTGCAATCCACGTCATCTTCAAGGCCAATATAGGTGCGCAGCACCGATTCCAGCCCGGCATGTCCGGCATTCTCGAACCGCCGCACGGTGTCGGTCAGCAGGTGTTCCCCCTCGGCCAGCGCGACACGCGTGTTGGTGCCGCCAATATCGGCGACCAGCGTGTAAAGATTGGCCGGGTGGGTGCTCATGGTGATGTCCTTATCGCGCCCGGATCATGTCTCTAGCGCCCGGGCAATGGCGTGATAGGACGCTTTGGGCCTGCGCTCAAGCGTGTCGAAATCAACATGGACCAGCCCGAAGCGTTTCTCGTAGCCCAGCGCCCATTCGTAATTGTCCAGAAGCGACCAGAAGGTGTAGCCCTGCAAAGGCACGCCCTCCTCAAGCGCCCGTCTTGCCGCCGCAAGATGCTGGTCGAGATAGGCCATTCGCTCCATGTCGTCGCGGCCGGGCAGGTCGTCATTGGCCATGCCGTTCTCGGTAACAAACAGCGGCAGGCCCTTGGTGTAGGTCTCATGCACCCAGCTTAGGAAGTGATGCAGTCCGTCGGGGTAGATCTCCCAGCCGGTCTGGGTCTTGGGCAGCGGGCCTTTCACAAAGTCAAAACACGGCCATGCGCCATCATTGGGCTTCACCAATTGCCGCGTGTAATAATTGAGGCCCAGCCAATCCAGTGGCTGGCCGATCAGGTCGAAATCCTCCTGCCAGCCGCGCGGCATATACGGTCCCATGCCCTCCAGAACGTCCGCCGGGTAGCTGCCTTTGAACAGCCCGTCCATGAAGAACCTGTTGTAAATCCCGTCATAGAGACGGGCAGACGCCGCCGCGTCGGGGCTGTCATCGGCAGGTGCGGCATATTCGAAATTGCACACCGCCCCGAGGTTGCGCATCCCCAGCGCGCGCATGGCCTGAATGGCGCGCCCATGCCCGGTGAGGACGTGGTGCATGGCGTGCGCGGTTGATCTGATGTCGCGCATTCCGGGCGCGTGATGCCCCTCAAAATGGCTGAGCCAGCCCACGCAGAACGGCTCGTTGATCGGCACGGCGGAGAACACCCGGTCGCCGATCCGGCCCATCACCACGGTCGCAAAATCCGCCAGCCAATGGGAGATGTCAGGGTTGCGCCAGCCGCCCAGATCGGCCAGCGCGGCGGGCAGTTCCCAATGATAGAGCGTCGCCTGCGGCTTCAACCCGCGCTCCAGCATCGCGTCAACCAGCCGGTCATAGAAATCCAGCCCCTGCGCGTTGACCGTGCCGCGCCCTTCGGGCATCACCCGTGCCCATGAGGTCGAGAAACGGTAGGCATCCAGCCCCATGTCACGCGCCAGATCCAGATCCTCTTCAAAGCGGTGATAATGGTCGCAGGCAACCTGCCCATGCTCGGCCCGCACAACATTGCCGGGGGTTGCCGCAAACGTGTCCCAATGGGTCAGGCCCGCGCCGCCAAAGCCATGCCCCTCGATCTGGTAGGAGGAGGTCGCGGCAGAAAACAGGAAGCCTTCGGGAAAGTCCGAGCGTTTGAACTGCATGGCTCAGGCTTTCTTCGCGGCGGCTTTGGCCGCAGCTTTGGGGGCGGGGCCGGTGGATTGGCCGACCACCAGCTCGGCCTCCCATAACTCGCCCACTGGCGGGGTGTCGGGGGCGTTGATCAGCTCGATCAGCAGTTCCGCACAGCGCCGCCCGGCATCACGGACGGAGGATCGCGCGGCGGTGAAAATCGGCTCCCCCTCGCCATTGGGCATGTAGGAAATCGCGTCGTCGAAACAGATCACCGACACGTCGCGCCCGACCGTCAGATTGTGACTTTCAATGGCGCGGCGCACCCCCAAAGCAGGCACAATGGAGGATGCCATAAAGGCGGTGGGCGGGTTCTCGGAGGCCAGCATCTCATGTGCGGCGCTGAAGCCGTAGGGTTCCGTCATTTCGGCCGCGCGCATGATACTTGTGTCAATCGCAATGCCGCGCGCGGTGAGTGCCGCCTCATAGCCCGAGCGGCGGCGCTGCGCGAAATCCATCCGCTCCGAGCCATTGATCAGCCCGATCCGCTCATGGCCCAGATCAAGCAGAAATTCGGCGGCCCGGCGAAACGCGCTTTTGCTGTTTACATCCAGATAGTTATAGGTAGTCGCTACATCGGTTGACCGACCATGAACGAAGAACGGGATGCCCAGCTCCTGCAGTAACCCGATGCGCGGGTCGTCCTGCGTGGGGCCGTGCACGATCATGCCATCCACCGATCCTTTGCGGGCCAGCTCGCGGTAAGCGCGCTCCTCATCGTCGAAATTGACCAACGATAGCAGCATGTCATAGCCATGCTGCGCATAGACCTCGCCCGCCCCGCCAATAAAATCCGAGAAGACGACATTGCTGACCATGTCATGCTGCGGCGAGAAGGGGATCACATGGCCGATTTGCATCGACTTGCCGGTGGCTAGTGACTTGGCCTTCTGGTTGGGGCGATAATTATGCGCCTCGGCTGCGGCCTGAACACGCTTGCGGGTGGCCTCGTTCACCTCGGGAAAGCCGTTCAGCGCACGGCTGACGGTGGTCTGGGACAAGCCCAGCTCCTCGGAGAGTTCGCGAAGGTTCATAGTGGCCCTGTAACCTCAAAGCGCTTTGAGCAGATGGGTAATTGGTAGGCGGGAATGTCCTGCGGGTCAAAGGGTCAGTTCGGGTTTTTTGAAAAATCTCCTGATCTGCACGAATATGGGGCAGGAAGCTGAGGTTCAGATTGACAGCCGGGTTTGGCTGGGTCACCTTTCTGGTATCCAAAGCGCTTTGGAAGCGATTCTCCAACGCGTGACAGATGACATGACGGCACCGCATCGCGTGCCACCAACGGGAGGAAATCATGACAAAACAATTCTTTACCGGCATTGCCGCCGTGGCGCTGATGAGCACGAGCGCTCTGGCCGACGGGCATCTGCCGTTCACGCCGGGCGAGGGCGCGTTCAGCTGGGACAGCTACACCGCCTTTGCCGAGGCCAATGATTTCGCAGGCCAGACGGTCACCATCACAGGCCCCTGGACCGGCAATGAGAAAGAGAAATTCGACGCTGTCGTGGCCTATTTCACAGAAGCCACCGGCGCTGCGGTGAACTATTCCGGCTCCGACAGTTTCGAGCAGGATATCGTCGTCTCCGCCCGTGCGGGCTCTGCGCCCAACCTCGCCGTCTTCCCGCAGCCCGGTCTGGCCGCAGATATGGCAAGCCAGGGCCTGCTGACGCCGCTGCCCGATGGCACCTCCGACTGGGTTGCCGAGAATTTCGCCGCTGGCCAGTCCTGGGTTGATCTGGGCACCTATGCGGATGCCGATGGCGCTGACCAGATGTATGGCATGTTCTACCGCGTCGACCTGAAATCGCTGGTCTGGTACAGCCCCGAGGCCTTTGACGAGGCGGGCTACGATATCCCCACCACAATGGAAGAGCTCAAGGCTCTGACACAGGAAATCGCCGATGCGGGCGAGACGCCCTGGTGCATCGGTCTGGGTTCGGGGGCCGCGACCGGCTGGCCTGCGACCGACTGGGTCGAGGATATGATGCTGCGCACCAACAGCCCTGCCGATTATGACGCATGGGTGGCCAACGAGATGAAGTTCGACGACCCCAAAGTGGTCGCGGCAATCGAGGAATTTGGCTTCTTCGCGCGCAATGACGCCTTTGTCGATGGCGGCGCCTCTGCGGTGGCCAATACCGATTTCCGCGACAGCCCGACGGGCCTGTTCGAGATCCCGCCAAAATGCTACATGCACCGTCAGGCCTCTTTCATTCCGGCCTTCTTCCCTGAGGGGACGACCGTGGGCGAGGATGTGGATTTCTTCTACTTCCCGGCCTTTGCCGAAAAGGATCTGGGCGCACCGGTGCTGGGCGCAGGCACGCTCTTTGCGATCACCGACCCGTCAGATGCGACCACGGCATTCCTCGAATTCCTGAAACTGCCCATCGCGCATGAGGCATGGATGGCCCAGGGCGGGTTCCTGACTGCGCATGGCGGCGTCAACCTTGAGACCTATTCCGAAGACAGCCTGCGCGCGCAGGGCAAAATCCTGCAAGATGCCACGACATTCCGCTTTGACGCATCCGACCTGATGCCCGCGGAGATCGGCGCAGGCGCGTTCTGGTCCGGCATGGTGGATTACGCCACCGGCGCCTCTGCCCAAGACGTGGCAAAAGGCATTCAGGACCGCTGGGACGCGCTGAACTAGGCGCAGCCTCAAAACACAAGGCCCCGGCGCGGTTGATGCGGCGGGGCCAATATGCGGATCGGGGAGGGATCAGCCATGTCACCCATCATTCAAGGCCTGTTGACCATCGTGATCGGTGTGGGCGGCTGTGTCGGGTATTTCTATGCCTCCAACCTGATCCTCGATAAAGTCATCTTTCCCGTGCAGTCCAAAAATCCGGGCCGCAACATCAACCGCGCCAATATGGTGCGCCCGTGGCTCTTTCTGTTTCCCGCCATGTCCGCGCTGTCGCTTTATCTGCTTTACCCGGTGGTGGGCTCCTTCTGGCGGTCGCTCTTCAATCGCTCGGGCGACACGTTCATAGGCTTTGGCAATTACGGCGCGCTGGCCGCTGACAGCACGTTTCAAACCGCCTTTCTGAACAACCTTTTATGGATGCTGGTGGTGCCTGCGGCGTCAACCTTTCTGGGCCTGCTGGTCGCGCAGCTCACCGACCGCATCAGATGGGGCAATATCGCCAAATCGCTGATCTTCATGCCGATGGCGATCTCCTTTGTGGGGGCCTCGCTGATCTGGAAATTCGTCTATGCCAACAACCCCGATATCGGGCTGATCAACGCCATCCGCTTCGCCTTCGGGGCCACTGAGACGCTCGATGTGTTGCAGCTGCGTTTCTGGAATAATTTCTTCCTGATGGCGATCTTGATCTGGATTCAAACCGGCTTTGCGATGGTGATCCTGTCCGCCGCGCTCAGAGGCATCCCGGAGGAAACCATCGAGGCCGCGATCATCGACGGGGCGAACCCGTTCGAGATCTTCTTCAAGATCAAGGTGCCGCAGATCATGGGCACCATTGTTGTGGTTTGGACTACCATCACCATTCTGGTGCTGAAGGTTTTCGACATTGTCTACACGATGACAGGGGGCAATTTCGGCACTGAAATCCTGCCCAGCTACATGATGAGTTACATGTTCCGCGACGACGGGCGCGCAACGGCGGTGGCCTTCGTGATCATGTTGATCGTGTTGCCGGTGATGATCTGGAACATCCGCCAGGCCCGCGCGGAGATGAGGTAAGTCATGGATAACATTGCAGGCACCAAATCCTCGCTCACATGGGCCGTGCATATCTCGGTCGTGCTGCTGGTCATCATCTGGCTGGTGCCCACTGTCGGGTTGATGGTCTCCAGCTTCCGCGACCGTGACCAGATCACCGCCTCGGGCTGGTGGCTGTCACCGCTGCCGGTCACGCAAAACTTTGCCGTCAAGGCCGGGGGCGAGCCGGTGGAACGCGACGGGCAATTTGTGCTCGAAGGGAATGTCTTCGGCGAGGGGTCAGGCACCGTCAGCAAGTTCGGCGGACGCCGCGCCGCGCCCACGGAGTTTGCCATTGGCGAGACCGGCACGCTGACCCGTGACCGCACGCTGACGGTGCAGGCGGATGGGTCCTATATCTACACCTCCCCGGCAGAGATCAAACGTGCGCCCTCGATCTATTTCGCCTCCGAAACCCCGCCCGAATTCTCGCTGGTGAATTACGAGCAGATCTTCAACTCCAACGGCATGGACCGGGCGTTCATCAACACGCTGACGGTGACGATCCCGGCCACGATCATCCCGATTCTGATCGCGGCCTTCGCCGCCTATGCGCTGGCCTGGATGGAGTTTCCGGGCCGCGGGCTGTTGATCGCGATGGTGGTGGGGCTGTTGGTCGTGCCGTTGCAGCTGGCCCTCGTGCCGAT
>CALFWN010000015.1 GCA_937928335.1 uncultured Litoreibacter sp.
GAAATTGCCCGAGGGCAAGGGCATCGATTTTGTGCTGATCCGCGAAAGCACCGAAGGTCTGTTTCACACCCAGGGCACAGGCGAGGTCACCGAGACGGAGGCGCGCGAAACGCTGCTGATCACGCGTGTGGTCTGCGAAAAACTGTTCGCCTTCGCCTTCAACATGGCCCGGGACCGCAAGGCGCAGGGCCGCGGCCCGGGCCGGGTCACCTGCGTCGACAAGGCCAACGTCTTCCGCGCCTTCGCCTTCTTCCGCCAATTGTTCGACGAGGAGGCCACCAGACATCCCGAGATCGCCGCCGACCACGCCTATGTTGACGCCACCGCACTGTGGATGGTTCAAAAGCCGTGGGAGTTTGACGTGATGGTGACCGAAAACATGTTTGGCGACATCCTCAGCGATCTGGGCGCGGGGCTGATGGGCGGGCTGGGGCTGGCGCCCTCCGCCGATATCGGTCTGGATCAGGCGGTGTTTCAACCCTGCCACGGCTCGGCCCCCGATATTGCGGGCCAGGGCCGCGCCAACCCCTTTGCGATGATCCTGTCAGGCGCGATGATGCTTGACTGGCTGGGGCTGAAACATGGCATCCCCGCCATGTGCGAGGATGGCGCAAAGCTGCGCCGCACGGTGGAAGCCCAGGTCGCCTCCCGCGCCGATGTGACGGCTGATCTGGGCGGCACCGCCTCCACCGCGCAGGCGGCACAGGCCGTCCAGCGAGCGCTTGGATGCTGAATGTCGCCTGCATCGGGGCGGGGTATTTCAGCCAGTTTCACTTTGACGCCTGGCAGCGGATCGACGGGGTCGCCATCACCGGCCTGACCAATCGCGACCGCGCCAAGGCAGAGGCCACCGGCCTGCCCGTCTATGACAGCGCCGCACAGATGCTGGCAGAGGCCAGACCGGATATCCTCGACATCATCACCCCGCCCGAAAGCCATGCAGAGCTCATAACGCTGGCGCTGCAACATGAGCTCAAGGCGATCATCTGCCAAAAGCCGTTCTGCACCTCTTTGCAGGAGGCCGAAAAGATGACAGCGCTGGCCCAAAAAGCAGGCATCCCGCTGATTATTCACGAAAATATCCGCTTCCAGCCCTGGTATCGGCTGATCCGCGACCGCATCAATGCAGGCGATATCGGCACGCCGCTGCAGGCCCGCTTTCAGCTGCGCCCCGGCGATGGGCAGGGGTCACGCGCCTATCTTGACCGCCAGCCCTATTTCCAGCAGATGCCGCGTTTCCTGATCCACGAGACCGGCGTGCATTGGATTGACACGTTCCGGTTTCTCTTCGGCGACCCGGTGGCGGTCTATGCCGATCTCAGGCGCATCAACGAGGCCATCGTCGGTGAGGATGCGGGCTTTTTCGCGCTGGATCACGCAGGCGGTATGCGCAGCATGTTTGACGGCAACCGCTGTCTGGACCACGCAGCCACCAACACGCGCTGCACGATGGGCGAAGGGGTGTTCGAGGGGACGGATGGCACGCTGAACCTCTGGGGCAACGGCTCGGTCACGCGACGCGACTTCGGGGCGCTTGAGCCTGTCACCCTGCTGCCGCCCGACACCCATAAGACATTCGGCGGCGACTGCACCTACCACCTGTGCGCACATGTGGTCAAAGCGCTGCAGGACGGCACGCCGGTCGAGAACCTGGCACAGGACTATCTCGAGGTGATCCGCATTGAAGGCGCGATCTACCGCTCCGCTGAGCGCGGCGCCAAACTGCGCCTGCCATGACCAGACCATCCAACACCGCGCTGGCCGTGGACCGCCTGCGGGAGCTGATCTTCACCGGCGCTTTGGCCGCCGGGTCCGACCATCTGGAAAGCGAGCTGGCAGAGCAGCTGGGCCTGTCACGCACCCCGGTCCGCGAAGCCCTTCTGGTGCTCGAAAGTCAGGGTCTGGTCACGGTCCGGCCCCGCAAGGGGGTGCGGATCAAGCCGGTCTCGCCCAAAGATATGGCGGAAATCTATGACGTGCTGACAGAGCTTGAAAGCCTCGCCGCCCGCCGCGCTGCAGAGGCCGGTCATGACCGGCAGGCACTGGAACCGCTGGCGCACAGTATCAAGGCGATGGACCACGCCCTGAGCAATAATGACCGCGCCGCATGGGCCGAGGCCGACGACCAGTTTCATGCAGAGCTGGTCCGCCTTGGCCAAAACGCAAGGATCGAGGCAATCGTGCAGATGATGGCCGATCAGGTCCGCCGGGCGCGGCTGGTCACGCTCTACATGCGGCCTGCGCCACTGCAGTCAAATAACGACCATCGCCAGGTGCTTGATGCCATCGCGTCTGGCGCCGCAGACAAGGCCGCAAAACTCCACCGCGCGCATCGCGAAGCCGCCAAAGCCACCCTGATTGCACTTCTGGAAACCCACCATCTCAACCATCTCTGACGGCCCCTGTTTCCATTTGGTTCAAAATACTCTCGGAGGGGGTTTGGGGGAGGGCAAAGCAGAGAAACTTTTTTGCCTGAGAATTGTTCCTTCACGAGGCTGGAAGATGAGCTTAAAAGAATTTCAAATGCGTTCTTAGCCAAGAAATAAAACGGACGCAGCAAAGGCCTAATGATTGGCT
>CALFWN010000016.1 GCA_937928335.1 uncultured Litoreibacter sp.
GTGTTGTTCTAGAGCAAGACGCGTACTGTTTCGATCTGTCAATTAGGAGACTGGAAAAACTCTGCCGCGATAGACTACTTTCGCCTCATCAACAATCCAGCGTCCATGCACAAGACTGAGTTGTTCAATGCTAAGAAGCCAAGGCGTTTCGCCATCACGGCACGCGCAAGATTTACTGGGCGCTTGTCGCGGGCGTGCCCTATCCCAAGATCGGCACGGTCAAGTTCGGTCTGGTCAAAGCGCCAGGCCACGGTGCCAAAGGGGAGGGTGAGAAGATGCACGCGATCCACCCCAAAGATGTCGACGCGACCTACGGCGCCAAGCGGGCCCATACCGATTACGCGACGCTGTGTTTTCTGGGCCAGCGGGCGTCATGGCTGGCGCTGGTGCCGGTGACGGGGCGCACCCACCAATTGCGCGCCCATATGGCGGAGATGGGTCACCCGATCGTGGGGGATGGCAAATATGGCGGGTCGGGGCAGGAAAACCTCGGCGATGGCTGGGGGGCGGAGCTGGGCGAGGAGGTCTCCAAGAAGATGCACCTCCATGCGCGCTCCCTGACGATCCAGCACCCCAACGGCTCGGAGCTGCATGTCGAGGCGAGGCTGCCCAAGCATATGCAATCAACCTGGGACTATTTCGGCTGGACCGAGAAAGACGCGCCCAATGATCCCTTTGACGCGAGCGAGACATGGCAGAGCTGAAGCTGGTTGTTTTCGATGTCGACGGCACGCTGATCGACAGTCTGGCGCATATCAGGGGGGCGATGAAAACCGCTTTTGATAGTTGCGGTCACAGGCCTCCGACCGAGGCCGCGGTGCGCTCCATCATCGGGCTGTCCCTGCCCGAGGCGATGCGGCGGTTGGACCCGAACCTGACCGATGCCGAGCTTGTCGAGGTGGTCGAGGCCTATAAGAACAGCTTCAACCGCTCCGAGACCGCAGAAACCCGCCAGGATGCGCCGATGTTTCCCGGCGCGCGCGCGGCGCTGGACCGGCTGCATAAGCGCGACGAATTGCTTTTGGGCGTGGCCACCGGCAAGTCGCGCCGCGGGCTGGTGCGGATGATGGGGGTGCACGGGCTTGAGGGGCTGTTTGTCACCAGTCAGGTGGCCGATAACCACCCCTCCAAGCCACACCCCTCGATGCTGGAGCAATGCCTCTATGACACCGGGGTCAAGCCGCAAAACGCGGTGATTGTCGGAGACACCACCTTCGATATGGAGATGGGCCGCAATGCGGGCTTTCACACCGTCGGGGTGCGCTGGGGCTATCATGCGCAGGCCGATCTTGCGCCTTTCACCGATATCATGATCGATGATTTCGACGGGCTGGATGCGGCCGTCACGCAACTATTGGGCCTCGGGATATGACAGATTGGGCCGCCAAACGGTTCTGGACAAAGACGCAGGTGATCGCAGTGGAGGGTGGCTATAGCGTCACGCTTGATGGCCGGGCGGTGCGCACGCCTGCAAAATCGGCGGTGACATTGCCCACGCAGGCGATGGCCGATGCGGTGGCGCGTGAATGGGACGCGCAGGAGGGCAAGATCAACCCCTTGTCGATGCCGTTCACGCGGGCGGCCAATGCGGCCACCGACAAGGTCACGCCACAACATGGGGAGGTGGCCGACATGCTGGCCGCTTACGGCGACAGCGATCTGATCTGCTACCGCGCCAGCGACCCGCGCGGGTTGGTCGAGCGCCAGAACAAGGGTTGGGACCCGCTGGTGGACTGGTCTGCCACTGCCTTGAAGGCACCTTTGCAGGTCTATGTGGGCGTGATGCACGCCGAACAGCCTGCTGCCAGCATCGCGGCGCTGACCAGCCGGGTGCACGCGTTTGACGCCTACCGGTTGACTGCGTTTCACGATCTGGTGTCGCTGTCGGGCTCGCTGATCATCGGGTTTGCGGTGACCGAAAACTACGCCTCCGCCGAGGCGCTCTGGGAGATCAGCCGAATCGATGAAACATGGCAGTCCGAGCAATGGGGCCATGACGAAGAGGCGGAACAAATGGCGGCCACAAAACGTGAAGCCTTCCTGCATGCGGACAGTTTCTTTCGTCTTTGCGCCTGAGAAAAGATCAATTCCAATCAAATCACGATGGATTGTGACGTAATTGGAATAAATGGCGAAAGAAAAGTAAAAAAACTCTTAAGTTCCGCTACGTCCAGCACCCTTAAGAACTTGACCTTACGTCCAAGTTTTGGCCTTATCTGCGGTCATTGGGGGGGCTTACTCCCAGAAATCACTGCCGGTCGCAAAGGCCGCACAAAAACCCTGCGCGCAAGCGAAGGTCTATCAGGAAGAGGTAAACATGAAAAAATCTGTCTTTATCGGGGCGCTGACAGTTGCCGGCTTGGCCGCTGCTGCTGCTCCGGCCGCGACGCTTGACGAAGTCAAGGAACGCGGTGTTCTGAACTGTGGCGTGTCCACAGGTGTTCCGGGCTTTGAGGCCCCGAATGCTGACGGTGAGTGGGAAGGTTTCGACGTTGACGTATGTCGTGCTGTTGCCGCTGCCGTGCTGAATGACGCAAAAGCCGTCGAATTTGTTCCAACAACCGGCAAGACCCGCTTCACCGCGCTGGCCTCCGGCGAAGTTGACATGCTGTCCCGCGTGACAACATGGACATTCAGCCGCGACGTCGACCTGAAGTTCGAATTTGTGGGCGTGAACTACTATGACGGCCAGGGCTTCATGGTGCCAAAAGAGCTGGGTGTCACATCGGCGACCGAGCTGGACGGCGCAACTGTCTGCATTCAGACCGGGACAACAACCGAGCTGAACCTTGCTGACTATTTCCGCGTCAACAACATGTCCTACGAGCCTGTGCCAATCGAGACACAGACCGAAGCTCAGCAGCAGTATCTTGCTGGCGCCTGCGACGTCTACACTACTGACAGCTCCGCGCTGGCATCTGTGCGCTCGTCCTTCGCTGACGCCTCTGCGCATACCATCCTGCCGGAAATCATCTCCAAAGAGCCGCTGGGCCCATTGGTCCGTCACGGCGACCCGGAGTGGGGCGACATTGTGCGCTGGACTCTGAATGCGCTGATCGCAGCTGAAGAGCTGGGTGTAACCTCTGCCAATATCGGCGAGCTGTCCTCAGCTGCTGGTGACAACCCAGAGATCAACCGTCTGCTGGGCACTGAAGGCAACCTGGGCGAAATGCTGGGCCTCGACGCTCAGTGGGCCGTCCGTGCGATCTCTGCCGGTGGTAACTTCGGTGAGAGCTTCGAGCGTAACATCGGTGAGAACACACCAATCGGCCTTGCGCGTGGTCTGAACGCACAGTGGACCGCTGGTGGCCTGATGTACTCCCCACCATTCCGCTAGGAACTTGATCGGAAAGGGCGCGGTTCATCCGCGCCCTTTTCTTTTTGCCGTGCTGCTATTGGCGGGGGCCATTGGTGCGTGGTCGGCAAATACAGAATGACTGACGACAAGAGCAGGCCACTGCGCGCAACGACGCGATATCCTTAACTGGCCTGACAATGACAGGGGACGTCCAAGATGACGACATTCAGCGACCCTCCCAAGGAGTCCTTCCGCCTCTCGATGCTGCTCTACGATACGCGCTACAGGTCCATGACCATTCAGGCCATCGCCCTGATCGGGTTCAGCGCTTTCGTATGGTGGTTGATCGGAAACACGGCCCAGAACATGGCCGCGCTTGGCAAGACCCTGAGCTTCCGGTTCCTGTGGGAACCCGCAGGCTATGACATCAACCAGCGCCTGATCGAATATTCCTCGCAATCCACCCACCTTCGCGCGGCGATGGTCGGCGTGCTCAATACGCTGGTGATTGCGGTGCTGGGCTGCGCGCTGGCGACCGTGCTGGGGATCGTGATCGGCGTTCTGCGCCTGTCGAGAAACTGGATCGTGGCGCGGATCATGACCGTCTACGTAGAGATGTTCCGCAACGTGCCGGTGCTTTTGTGGATCGTGCTGGCGATGGCCATCATGATCGAGACGCAGCCCGCGCCGCGCGACTTCAAGGGTGATGACGCGTCGGCGTCGATGATCCTTGACGCGGTAGCCATCACCAACCGGGGCGTGTTTGTCCCCGCGCCGTCCTTTGCTTCGGGATTTGCAAGCACCGGGCTGAACTGGCTGATCGTGCTGCTCGTCTTTGCGGCATCCATCTTCGTGATCCGCCTCGTGCGGGCACGGGCTACTGCCACGCAGGAGGCCACCGGCATCCGCCCCACAACCTGGTATCTGCAGCTTGGCCTGCTGGTTGTGCCCACAGCCATTGTACTGCTGGTGCTGGGCCTGCAATGGACCTCGCCAGAGCTGAAGGGCTTCAACTTCAAGGGCGGGCTGCATCTGCGCAACTCGCTGATCGCCTTGTGGCTGGCGCTGTCGCTCTATACCGCAGCCTTCATCGCGGAAAACGTGCGCGCCGGCATCATGGCGATTTCCAAAGGCCAGTCCGAGGCTGCCGGCGCGCTGGGGCTGCGCCCCAACCGGATCATGAGCCTTGTGGTGCTGCCGCAGGCGCTGCGAGTGATCATCCCGCCGCTGATCTCGCAATATCTGAACCTGACGAAGAACTCGTCGCTGGCGATTGCCGTGGGCTAC
>CALFWN010000017.1 GCA_937928335.1 uncultured Litoreibacter sp.
GATGGCCGCACCAAGCAGCAGAACCGACGCGATGAGGAAGCCGCGCAACCAAGGCCCGGTGTTTTCGCCAAACAGCCGGGCGGTGGATTTCACACCGATCAGCGCGTCGTCTTCCTTGTCCTGATGGGCGTAGATCGTGTCATAGAACAAGGTCCATGCAATGCCCGCAAGATACAGGATCACGGCGGGCCACGCCAATGACCCGGTATGGGCGGCCCAGGCCAAAAGCGCGCCCCAGTTGAAGGCGAGCCCCAGAAACACTTGCGGCCACCATGTAAATCGCTTGGCAAATGGGTAGATCGCTACCGGCAGCAGCGCCAGAATGCCCAGCCCGATGGCGGCCCAGTTGAATGTAAACAGGATACAGGCGGCCATTGCTGTCTGGATCACCAGCCATGCCAATGCCTGCTTGACGCTGACCTGTCCTGACGGGATGGGCCGCGATCTGGTCCGCGCGACCTGTGCGTCAAAATCGCGGTCGGTGATGTCATTCCACGTGCAGCCCGCGCCACGCATCAGAAAAGCGCCAAGGGCGCAGCCGAAGACGATCCAAAGATCGAACAGCCTGAACGAGGTCGCGGCCGCCGCCAGAAACACGCCCCACCAGCAAGGCAAGAGCAACAGCCATGTGCCAATGGGCCGGTCCGCTCGGCTGAGCCTGAGATAGGGCCGGGACCAGGCCGGGGCCAGCGTGTCCACCCAGTTTTGCGGAACTGCGTCGATCACTTGCCCTTCAGGTGCCGGGGCCTCTGGTGCTGCGGCGTTCTCGGACATAGGTTGGCCTCATGGCGGATGCGAAGATCAGATTATGTGTAAAGCACGACCTTGCGGCGGGCAATTCGGTTCCGCTGGACCGTGATCAGGCGAATTATCTGTTCAATGTCATGCGACTGGGCGTGGGAGCCCATATTTTGTTGATCAATTCCCGTGATGGGGAGTTTCTGGCAGAGGTTGTGGATGCGGGGAAACGTCGCGGTTTGCTCACCGTTTTGTCGCAGACCAAGCCGTTGCAAATGCCGCCCGACCTTTGGCTGCTCTTTGCCCCGATCAAGAAGGCGCGCACGGATTTTATCGTCGAAAAAGCCGCCGAAATGGGCGCGGCGCGTATCTGCCCGGTGAAGACGGATTACGCCAATTCAGACCGGATCAGACAAGACAAATTGCAAGCCCACGCGATGGAAGCGGCAGAGCAATGCGGCGGGACATATGTGCCCGAGGTGGCCGAGATCACCAAGCTGCAGACAGTTCTTGATGATTGGCCGTCCGACCGCTCTTTGATGTTTTGCGACGAGGCCCTGGCGGGGGAGGCACATGGTCTGGCTAAGGCGAAACCGGGGAAATGGGCCATTTTGATCGGCCCGGAGGGCGGTTTTTCGGATGCCGAACGAGAGGCGCTGTCGAGGATGGCGCAAAGCCTGCCCATCAGCCTTGGGCCACGCATCCTGCGCGCCGATACCGCCGCCGTGGCTGCATTGACCGTCTGGCAGCAAGCGCTGGGGGATTGGGTGTGAACACCGCCCCCGAAATTCGGCTGCACCTGCTCTTCGCGACTGAAAACGCCAGCGCCGTCATCCTTCTGCGCAAAGCGAGGCGCCTGTACCGATTGATCCAATGGAACCGCGACACTGACACCTTTACTGATGGCCAGTGGCTGAAAAAGGAGATGTACCCAGACGCCTGCGCTCTGTCGCCCGATGGTAAGCACTTCCTGTTCACAGTAGTCTCTCGGCATCCCGATGCGGCAGCGTTCCCGAGTTACACGGCCATATCAACGCCACCCTACTTTACGGCTCACATGCTTTTCCCCAACACCTACGGATATGGCCCAACTTTTTTAGGCAATGATCTGGTGTCGCTTCGCGACACGCAGGCACGCGATGTATTTGGCACTTACAAGATAGTAAGGCAGGCCATCCAAGGTCGGATATCAAAGGAGTGCAAAACGGGCCTTCGGCTGCCCAACGACGAACCAGTGCCCCTCAGTCGCGAGCTGCGCCAACAACTTCTGGGCAAAGGGGATGCAAAGCAGGGCCTCAACCCACTTGACCGCTATGACACGACTGACGGCCGCCTTAGTCACATAAACGGAGACGGAAGCTTGAATTTCATCCGCGATTTCCGCGGCATGGAGTTCGAATATATCAAAGCGCCCTATACCTCCCCAACGCCGCCCGAGGCGGCCAACACCTGGCACCCGCTCAACGGAGACCACCCATGATCCGACCCGAGATACTGACCACCTTACGGAAGTACTCCGAAGTGTTTGTGGGGTTGGCCCTTGCAGGGCTTGGCGGCTGGATTTTGCTGCGGTCCGGTTGGTTCTGGATGCTCATTGGCGGGTTGCTGCTGCTGGCAGGCGCCGGGCTTGCCTATATTGCCTGGCGCAAACTGGCTTTCCGAAGTGAAGAGGTGGGTCCGGGTGTGGTCGAGGTGGATGAGCGCCAGATCAGCTATTTTTCTGCCTATGATGGTGGGGTTGTGTCCATCAACCAATTGGCGCGCATCTCGGCTGTGACCGGGGCCAAAGGTGGCCCGCCGCATGACGTGCACTGGGTGCTGGAGGAGGATGGCGGCACCAGATTGATCATCCCGAACTCCGCGGCAGGCGCTGAACAATTATTTGATGCTTTCTCGGCGCTGGACGGGGTTGACTACGCCTCTGCCACCCGTGCCGTCGGAGCCATGAAACACCAAAGTCTTGTGATTTGGTCGAAACCGCGGGCCGCGCTGCATTGACTTCACTGCGCGGGTCTTTCATCCCTATCTGCTCAATCAAAAGGTCAGGGCCCCAAAATGTCTATTCCACAATCCGGCGGCGGTCCGATCACCGACCATTCCCAGCTTGCAGGCTATCTTGCGGACGGGTGCAAACCCAAAGCAGATTGGCGCATCGGGACCGAGCACGAGAAGTTCGGGTTTTGCCAGGACACGCTGCTGCCGCTGCCCTATGACGGCCCGCGCTCGATCAGGGCGATCCTTGAAGGGTTGCGTGACGAGTTTGGCTGGGCGGCGGTCAATGAGGGCGACAATATCGTGGGGCTGGTGAAGGACGGGGCGAATGTCTCGCTGGAGCCGGGGGGGCAGTTGGAGCTGTCAGGCGCCCCTTTGGAGACCATCCACGAGACTTGCGACGAGGTGAACGAACATCTCAAGCAAGTGCAGACGGTGGCGGACCGGATCGGGGCGAAGTTTATCGGTCTTGGGGCCGCGCCTGAATGGACGCATGAGCAGATGCCGCTGATGCCCAAGGGCCGCTACAAGCTGATGGATGCGTATATGGGCACTGTCGGCACGCATGGCACGCAGATGATGCGCCGCACCTGCACCGTGCAGGTGAACCTCGATTTCAGCTCCGAGGCTGACATGGTCCAGAAGATGCGGGTGGCTGTGGCGTTGCAACCTGTGGCCACGGCTCTGTTCGCCAACTCACCGTTTTTTGAGGGCAAGCCGAACGGGCATAAAAGCTGGCGGTCGCGGGTGTGGCGGGGGCTGGATGACGCGCGAACGGGCATGATCCCTTTCATCTTCGACGAGGGTTTTGGGTTCGAGGCCTGGACCCAATGGGTGCTC
>CALFWN010000018.1 GCA_937928335.1 uncultured Litoreibacter sp.
CGCGCTTTATCACGCTGGCCTGCGGCGCTTCAAATCTGGAGCGCGAAGAGGGAAACGGTTAAGCCGCCGGGCTGAATATGCCTGGTCTGGCGGCTTGGACACGTGCAAGGGCTGCAAGGATCTCGGAGATGCGTGCGCGCGTGGTGGGCGCGGCAGCTTCGGAGACTTCTGCCCACTTCAGAAGGACGCCCCCGAAACGCTTGAGGGTGAGCTGGCCTGGCAAGTGGCCAGCCAGCCGGGCATGTGGACGCTCGCCATGGCGGTCACGCAGCTCGGCACACAGCAAGTCCCCCTGGGGCTGAACTGGCAGGCTGCACTCGCCTTTGGTGAAGCCGTGCCGGATCTCGATTTTGATATTTATCGCGCGGCGCTCAAGGGTGTCGAGCTGGGCCGGATTAGCGGTGAGGCGCAAAGCGCCAAGAACAAAACAACACAGGAGCAAATCCATTGAGACGCCAGGAAGAGGTTACCCTCGCGCTACGCTCAAAAGGCCGACGCGAAGTTACGCGCGATTTGAAAGCGATTGGCGGTAGCCATGAAAAAGTCGCACGCGAAATACAAGCCGCCAATGTCAAATCATCGCGTGGATTGCTGGCGGTCAGCGCGGCGTCGAAATCTGCGCAGGCCGGTGTGGCGGGGCTTGCGGCCAGCACCGGAGGCTTGGGCGGCGTCCTGGGTGCAATGGGCCCTGCGGGCCTGGCAGCGGCTGCGGGGATTGGTGCGCTTGTGCTTGGTCTGAAAGCCGCGCTGGATACGGGCCGGGAGGCTGTCGCGGCCTTTGATGCGATCGGGAAATCTGCGGACACGTTGAACCTGTCTACGGATGCCTTTCAGGCGCTTCAATCCGAAGCACAGAATCAGGGCGTGGAGTTTGCCAAAATTGAAGGCGCGGTGCGCCGGCTCGACAAAGGCGTGACCGAACTGGCAACCTCTCAGGGGGATCTGTTCAACAAGCTCAAAGACACAAATCCCGAGCTGCTCGAACAGCTCAAGCTGACCAGCAATAACGATGAACGCCTGCAGCTTTTGATCACAGCTCTGCAGGGCGCAGAGACGGGCCTTGAGCGCGCCAATATCGCCTACGCGGCATTCGGCAAGTCGGGCGCTGATGTTGCGCGACTTTTGGTTCGTCAAACGGACGGGCTTAACGGAACGATTTCGGCTGCGCGGGAGCTTGGTCTGGTGGTCGATGAGGATCTCATCCGCTCGAGTGAAGATCTCGAAAACAGATTTGGACTGGCCTCGCAAGTGATTGATCTGCAGCTCAAGCAGTCCTTTGTAGGCCTTGCGCCTGTATTATTGGGTACGGTCGAGCAGTTCGCAGATCTAACGCGGGGGTTGAGTAAGTTCATTGAAGGCTTTCGCGAAATCGAGAACCGGACCGATAGCTCGGTCAGTGATACGATCCGAAAACTGTCAGATGAATTTGAATCTTATGGTGCATCGATTGAGCGGGTACAGGAAGCCTTGTCAGGCGGTGAGCCGCTGACGATTGATGACTTGCCAAACGCCAATCCATTTGATCGCGCGCGGGTCAATCGCCAGCTTGAACAGTTCGAGCGTGCCGCAACCGAAGTGCGGATCCGGGCGGCTAGTACAGCTGAGGCTGAAGTTGCTGCCGCGCGTCGGCGGTTGAGTGACGATGCGTTGGCCGAAACGCGTGCTGATGTTGAGATGCGTCTAGCTGAGATGGAGGAAGAGATTGCCGCATTGCCGCCCTTGTCATTTGGGGTGGACGCGGTACTTGCACGCGACACAGTTAGTGGCTTGCGTGACCAGCTGGCAGATATTGTGGCAGAGGAAGAACGGCGCAGTGCGCAGGTCGATTTTATCGAAACCGGTGATAAGCTCGGCCTCGCTGATAAAAAGCGCGCTGAAGCGGCCGAGCAAAGACGGCTTGATGGCTTGCGACGCGAATCCAAAACCATTCTGCGCGAGCTTGGCGCGCAGTGCCTCGCGCACCAGCGGCTCCCAATAGGAACGCTCCATCAGGGGCACAAGCAGGTCACGCCCGCCGCCACCCGCCGTGCCGCTTTCACGACGTCCATCCTTTTCGGCCATGACCGAGACATTGATACGCGTCATCGGGCGGTCATCTTGCACCAGCGTTCCGTCGGGGCGCAAAATGGCGACCTGCTGATGCGACGCGGCCATCGAGGCGGAGACCTGCACCACACGCCCGTCCAGACCACGGGCGAAATCATCGATCTCTTTCAGCACATCGACCTTTGCCGGGAAGCTGGCCCCGTCCATCGGGTTCTCATCGGTATAAAGCCTGCGGTTGGTGGCCTGCGGCCCGTCAGCCAGCGTGGCCCCGCCCGCGCCCACCGCCAGACGCGCCGTCTGCGCCGCGCGCAGCAGGGCGGCCTCGGAAATTTCGGTGGCATGGGCGTAGCCTGCGGTTTCGCCTTTCACCGCACGCAGCCCGAACCCTTCGGAGGCGTCATAGCTGGCGGTTTTCAGGCGGCCATCGTCAAAGGCGAACATCTCGGCGCGTTTGCGTTCAATAAACAGCTCGCCATCATCGGCCCCGTTGGTCGCGTCGCGCAGAATCTGCAGGGCGCGATCCCGGTCCAGCATCGTGTCGAACGGGGTGAAGGCGTCCATTTTCTGAGGTATTTTCACGGTCATCCGGTATATCCTTCTAAAAATGGCAGCATTCGCCTGCGGCAAGGTAGCACGTAAGCGCGGCTGAGCCTTGCCCCGCAGCCTCTAATATGGTTTTGACAGCGGCAGACGCAACGGGGGATTCCGTGCCACGAGCGGCGCGCCTCTGAATAGCAGGGAAAACACTATGCGACTTACGACGATTTTCGGGGCTTTTGCCGCTCTTTCCATGACAGGTGCAGCCTGGGCGCAGTCCACCATCGACAACGCGCTGGGCGATCTGGAGATCATCGGCAAGCCAAAGCCGGAGGGTATCGATTTCCAACCCGCCGTGACCGAGCTGGCCCGCGATATCCACTGGCTGGATTACTTCGTCTTTATCATCATCACGATCATCACCCTGTTTGTGACCGCGTTGCTGATCTATGCGGCCTACGCCTTTGCCGCCAAACGCCACCCGACACCCAAGACCTTCACCCACAACTCCACCATCGAGGTGGCGTGGACGATCATCCCGATCATCATTCTGGTCGTGATCGGCGCGTTTTCCATCCCGGTGCTGTTCAAGCAGCAGCGCATCCCCGAGGGCGACATCGTGATCAAGGTCACCGGCTACCAGTGGTATTGGGGCTATGAATATGTCGATGAAGGCTTCGGCTTTGACAGCTTCATGATCGGGGCTGGCGAAAACCGCCTGACGCCTGACGTCTCTGCGGAGCTGCAAGCAGCTGGCTATTCCGATCAGGAATTCCTGCTGGCCACCGACACCTCTGTCGTGGTGCCTGTGGGCAAAACCATCGTGATGCAGGTTACGGGTGCGGATGTGATCCATTCCTGGACCATCCCGTCCTTTGGCGTGAAGCAGGATGCCGTGCCGGGCCGTCTGGCGCAGCTGTGGTTCACCCCGGAGCAGGAAGGCGTCTATTTCGGCCAGTGCTCCGAGCTGTGCGGCCAGGCCCATGCCTATATGCCCATTACGGTGAAAGTGGTCTCGGAAGAGGCCTATGCCGCCTGGCTTGAAGCTGCGCGCGAGGAATATGCAGGCATCGCGCCCGTAGCACCCTCCATCCAAGTTGCATCAAAATAGGACGGGGGAGGCGGGGTAAGCCCCGCCCGGCGCAGCCATGACAGACGCAACCCAACAGATAGGCAGCTTTGAGGATGAGGCGCAGTTCGGCGATTATGTCGCGCTGTTGAAACCTCGCGTGATGTCGCTTGTGGTGTTCACCGCCGCGGTGGGCGTCTTCGTGGCACCCGTCTATGTCCATCCCTTTGTGGCGCTGGTGGCGATCCTGTTTATCGCGCTTGGCGGCGGGGCCTCCGGCGCGTTGAACATGTGGTATGACCACGACATTGACGCCATCATGAAGCGCACCTCCAAACGCCCTGTCCCTGCGGGCAAGGTCTCCAAGGGTGAGGCGCTGACCATCGGGCTCTGGCTGTCGGCCATTGCCGTGGTGATGCTGGGGCTGGCGGCCAATTGGGTTGCGGCGGGCATTCTGGCCTTCACCATCTTCTTTTACGCCGTCATCTATACGATGTGGCTGAAACGCTGGACCCCGCAAAACATCGTCATTGGCGGCGCGGCAGGGGCCTTCCCTCCGATGATCGGCTGGGCTGTGGCCACGGGCGGCGTGTCGGTCGAATCTGTGCTGATGTTTGCCATCATCTTCATGTGGACCCCGCCGCATTTCTGGGCGCTGGCACTGTTCATGAACGAGGATTACTCCAAGGCCGGGGTGCCGATGCTGACCGTGACGCATGGCCGTTCCGTGACGCGCACCCATATCTTTGTCTATGCGGCCCTGCTGGCACCGCTGGCGGTGGCTGCCGCCTTTACCTCGATTGGCGGCTGGATCTACCTTGTCGCGGCCTTGTACCTGAACGCCAAATTCGTCTTAGGCGCGTGGCAGCTGTGGAACCGCTCCGAAGATGCGGCGGAGGCCGACACCTACAAGGCGGAGAAAAAATATTTCCGCTTCTCGCTCACCTACCTGTTTGGCTCTTTCGGCGCGCTTCTGGCGCAGGCGATCTGGGTGCAGGGTTTTGGCATGGGGGCCTGGTAGCATGGCGGCACCGCGCGTCGAACATGAGCTGCACACAAGGCGGTTCTCCCGCAATCTGGGCGTCGGGCTGACGCTCGCCTGCTTTGTCTTCATCATCTTCGGGCTGACTTACGTGAAGATCACCCGCGGCGGGCTGAACCAGGGTTTTGACCATGTGGTCCGCCCCGAGCTGGTGCCCACCCAGCAGCAGGAGAGCAATTGATGCTGCGCAATCTCGACCCCAAACGGCGCACGATGATCTATCTGTGTGGCATGGTCTTCACGATGGTCAGCCTCAGCTTCGCCTCAGTGCCGCTCTATGATTGGTTCTGCCGCGTTACGGGCTATGGCGGCACCACGCTGGAGGCCGATGCAGGCTCGGATATCATTCTCGATCAAACCATCAAGGTGCGTTTCGACGGCTCGCTGACCTCGGAGATGGCGTGGGAGTTCAAACCCATGCAGCGCGAAATGGAGGTCCGCATCGGCGAGACAGGGCTGGCCTTCTACGAGGCCTATAACCCCACCGACCGGCCCATCGCAGGCTCTGCAAGCTACAACGTCTTCCCCTTCACCGTGGGCGGCTTCTTTACCAAGATCGACTGTTTCTGCTTCGAGGAACAGGTCTTGCAGCCGGGCGAGCGGGTGCAGATGCCGGTGACATTCTATGTCGATCCCGAGATCGTCGAGGACCGCGACGGCAAATATGTCGACGTCATCACATTGAGCTACACTTTCTACGAAATTCCACTGGAAGAGACGCAGGCCGCGCTGGACATCGAGGCCGGAACCGTCGAAAACACCGAGACCAACTAAGGTCCAACCTGAGGGACAAACATGGCACACGTCAAAAACCACGATTATCACATTCTGCCCCCATCGATTAACCCGTTCCTCGGAGCGTTGGGCGCGATGATCATGCTGTCGGGCGCGGTCGTGTGGATGCATGATGGCGGCCCGTGGATGGGCCTGATCGGCCTGGCGCTGGTGCTTTATGTGATGTTCTCCTGGTGGTCCGACGTGGTCGAGGAAAGCCAGGTCGGCGACCATACACCGGTCGTCCGCATCGGGCTGCGCTACGGCTTCATCTTCTTCATCATGTCGGAAGTGATGTTCTTCGTGGCATGGTTCTGGTCCTTCTTCAAACACGCCATGTACCCGATGAGCGAAAACAGCCCGTTGGTGGACGGCGTCTGGCCCCCCGCGGGCATCGAGACATTTGACCCCTGGCACCTGCCGCTAATCAACACGTTGATCCTGCTCTGCTCGGGCGCGGCCGCCACTTGGGCGCACCATGCGCTCGCGCATGAGAACAACCGCAAGGACCTGAAATCCGGCCTGATCATCGCGGTTCTGCTGGGTGTGATCTTCACCGCCTTCCAGGCTTATGAATATAGCCACGCCGCCTTCGGCTTTTCCGGCAACATCTACGGCGCCAACTTCTTCATGGCGACGGGCTTTCACGGCTTCCACGTGGTCATTGGCACGATCTTCCTGTTCGTGTGCTACCTGCGCGCCCGCGCGGGCCACTTCACGCAGGAAAAGCACGTAGGCTTCGAGGCCGCC
>CALFWN010000019.1 GCA_937928335.1 uncultured Litoreibacter sp.
GTGATCGGCACCGCCGGGGTCGAGAAAGCCTTTGACGATTTCCTGCGTGACCCCGCCTTGGAAGGCGCGCCGCTGCGCCTGTCGGTGGATATGACCATTCAGTCGGCCATGCGCCGGGTGCTTTACGGCGGCATGAAGCTGATGAACGCCAAAGGGGCGACCGCCGTTTTGATGAAGGTTGATACGGGCGAGGTCGTCTCGATGGTGTCGCTGCCGGATTTCGACCCCAACACGCGGCCCCGTGGGCTGATCAAGGGTGATCCCTCTGACAGCCCTCTGTTCAACCGTGCCGTGCAGGGCGTCTACGAGTTGGGCTCGACCTTCAAGGTCTTCGCCGCCGCGCAGGCGCTTGATCTGGGTTTGGTCAACCCAAGCACAATTCTAGACACCAAAGGCCCGATGGTCTGGGGCAAATACAAAATCCGCGACTTCCATGATTACGGCGACACCCTGAGCGTGACCGATGTGATCGTGGAATCCTCGAATATCGGCACCGCCCGCATGGCGCTGAGCATCGGCGCGCCGCGGCAGCAAGAGTTTCTGAAATCGCTGGGCTTCTTTGACCCCACCAAGGTCGAGCTGGTCGAGGCCCCCGGCGCCAAGCCGCTTTTGCCCAAGAAATGGTCCGAGCTGCACACGATGACGATCAGCTACGGCCACGGCATGGCCGCAAGCCCGCTGCATCTGGCCGCAGGCTACGCCACGATGGTCGGCGGCGGCACGCTGGTCACACCGACCCTGCTGAAGGTGGACGAGGTCGCCCCCGGCCCGCGCATCATCTCGGAGCAGACCTCGCGCCAAATCCGCAACATGCTGGGGCAGGTGGTCGAGCGTGGCACCGCCTCCTTTGCCAAGGATACGGGCTACCTGATCGGCGGCAAGACCGGCACCGCCGACAAGCCGAAACGCAAGGGCGGCGGCTATTACAAGGACAAGGTGATCGCCACCTTCGCCTCGGCCTTCCCGATCAATGACCCCGAATATGTTCTGGTGGTCACGCTCGATGAGCCCTCCGAGAACTCCGGCGACAAGCCGCGCCGCACCGCAGGCTGGACCGCCGTGCCGGTCGCCGCCGAGATCATCAAACGCACCGCGCCGCTTCTGGGTCTCAGACCGATTGAACCTGCCGCGCCAACTGGGGTAACAGCGGTTAAGTTCGAATAACGCAAAGCCAAGCGGGGGCGGCATGGGGCAAAAGACGACAGGGTTATCTCAGCTGGGCCTGACCGCTATTGGCGGCAGGGACGCCGTGATCACCGGGCTGTCCGTGGACAGCCGCCTTGTCAAACCGGGTCACTTGTTTGCAGCCCTTCCCGGCAGCCAGCGTCACGGCGCGGATTTCATCCAATACGCGCTGCGCATGGACGCCGCCGCCATCCTGACCGACCCCGCAGGTGCCGAGATTGCGTCGGATGCGCTGGAGGGATCAGACGCAGCCCTCGTGATCACCGAAGACCCGCGACAGGCGCTGGCCTATGCCTGCGCCATCTGGTTTGGCGCGCAACCGGGGCATATGGTGGCCGTCACCGGGACCAATGGCAAAACCTCCGTCGCCAGCTTCACCCGCCAGATCTGGAGCGAGCTGGGGCTGGAGGCCGCAAATCTGGGCACCACCGGCGTCGAGGGCGCGTTCAGCGCGCCGATGACCCACACAACGCCGGAGCCTATCACCCTGCACGGGCTGCTGGCCGATATGGCCAAGGCTGGCGTGACCCATGCCGCGATGGAGGCCTCCTCCCACGGGTTGGCCCAAAGGCGCCTGGACGGCGTGCATCTGATGGCTGCGGCCTTTACCAATTTCACGCAGGACCATCTGGATTACCACGACACGTTTCAGCAATATTTCGACGCGAAAGCCGGGTTGTTTGCCCGTGTGCTGGCCCAAGACGGCGTGGCGGTGATCAATATGGATGACCCGCGCGGGCGCGACATGGCGTGGGTCGCCAAAAAGCGCGGCCACCACCTGCTACGCGTGGGCAGCAGCGAGGGCTGCGAGCTGCAATTGCTGGGCCAGCGTTTTGACGCAACGGGGCAGGAGCTGCGCTTTGCCTATGGCGGTGCGGTGCATCAGGCCCGCCTTGAGCTGATCGGCGGGTTTCAGGCCTCCAACGTGCTGGTTGCCGCGGGGCTCGCCATTGGCTGCGGCGCGAAACCGGGCGAGGTGTTCGAAACCCTGCCCATGTTGCGCACGGTCAGGGGCCGGATGGAGAAAGCCGCCACCCGCGATAATGGCGCCGCCGTTTTTGTCGATTACGCCCACACCCCGGCAGCTTTGGAGACCGCGCTCAAGGCGATGCGCCCGCATGTCATGGGCCGCCTTCTGGTAGTGTTTGGCGCAGGCGGCGACCGCGACACAGGCAAACGCCCCTTGATGGGCAAGGCCGCGCAGGACCATGCCGATGTGGTGTTTGTCACCGATGACAACCCCCGCTCCGAAGACCCCGCCAGTATCCGCGCCGCGATCATGCAGGCCGTGCCGAACGCCAATGAGGTCGGCGACCGGGCAGAGGCCATCCTGCGCGGGGTCGACGCATTGGGTGCGGGTGATACGTTGCTGATCGCAGGCAAGGGCCACGAGACCGGCCAGACCGTCGGTGACGACGTGCTGCCCTTTGATGATGTCGAGCAAGCCAGCGTCGCGGTGGCGGCGCTTGACGGGAGGCTTTGAATGGCCCTTTGGACAGCAGCAGAGGCGGTCGCGGCCACAGGCGGCAAGACCCACGGCGACTGGCAGGTCAGAGGCGTGTCAATCGACACGCGGACCCTTGCCAAGGGTGATCTGTTTGTGGCCCTGAAAGATATGCGCGACGGGCATGATTTCGTGGCCCAGGCGCTGGAGAACGGGGCAGGAGCCGCACTCGTCTCGCGCATCCCCAAGGGGCTGCCCGAGGACGCGCCGTTGTTGGTTGTGGAGGATGTGTTGTGCGCACTGGAAGCCTTGGGCCGGGCTGCGCGGGCGCGGATGACGGGCAAGGTCATCGGGGTGACAGGCTCGGTCGGCAAGACCTCGACCAAGGAAATGCTGCGCAGTTGTCTGTCCGGTCAAGGCGTCGTCCATGCGGCCGAGAAAAGCTACAACAACCATTGGGGCGTGCCGCTGACGCTGGCGCGGATGCCGCGCGAAACCGAATTTGCGGTGATCGAGATCGGCATGAACCACCCCGGCGAGATCTCTCCGCTGGCGCAGATGGCCGATCTCGACGTGGCGCTGATCACCATTGTTGCGCCCGCCCATCTTGAGGCGTTTGAAAATATCGAAGGCATCGCCCGCGAGAAGGCGGCGATCTTTGACGGGCTCCGGCCTGGCGGAACCGCGATCATCAACGGCGATCTCGGGGTCACACCCTTGCTGCGCGAGATCGCGCCCGACGGTGCCCAGAGCTTTGGGCGCAGCGACGCAAGCGACTGGCATTTGCTGGATGCAGAGCAAGGCCCTCACGCCACGGTCTGCCGCGCGCGCCATGCCGGCGAGGCGGTGCTGTTCAAGATCTCGGCCCCCGGAAAACACTTTGCCATGAATGGCCTGGCCGCCCTGGCGGCTTGCGTGGCTCTGGGCGCTGATCTGGGGCAATCCGTGGTCAATCTGGGCCAATGGCAGCCGCCGCAAGGCCGTGGCCAGCGCCATTTCCTGTCGCTTGATGGCTCGGATGAGAGCCTCGGCATCGACCTGATTGATGACGCGTATAACGCCAACCCTGCATCGGTTGGCGCGGCGCTTGATGTGCTGGCGGGGACCGGAACCTCCCAGCCGCAGGGCCGCCGCATCGCGGTGCTGGGCGACATGAAAGAGCTGGGCCCCACCGAGGCAGACCTGCACGCAGCCCTCGCGCAGCATCCGGGGCTGGAAAATATCGCGAAAATCCATTGCGTGGGTCCGTTGATGAAACACCTGCACGCGGCCTTGCCGTCAGACAGGCAAGGCGCATGGGCCGAGACGTCCGAGGCATTGGCGCCCGAGATGCGCAGGCTGGTTCATGCGGGCGACGTGGTGATGGTCAAAGGGTCATTGTCGATGAAAATGGCGCTGATCGTTGACGCGATCACGAAATTGAGCCACTCCGGGCAGGCAAAAGGCAAGGGGCACCGCTAGATGTTGTATTGGATGACGCTGTTCTCGGATGGCGGGGACTTCTATAACCTGTTCCGCTACATCACGTTCCGCGCGGGCGGGGCTTTCTTCACCGCGCTGATTTTCGGCTTCATCTTTGGCCGTCCGCTGATCAACCTGCTCAAGCGCAAGCAGCGCCACGGCCAGCCCATCCGCGATGACGGGCCGGAAAGCCATGTGCTGACCAAACAGGGCACGCCGACGATGGGCGGGGTCCTGATCCTCGGGGCGCTGGTCCTGTCAACATTGCTTTGGGCGCGGCTGGACAATGGCTATGTCTGGATCGTGCTTCTGGTCACCATCGGGTTCGGCACGATCGGGTTTGTGGATGATTACGCCAAGGTGACCTCCAACAGCCACGGCGGCATCTCGGCCCGCTCGCGGCTGATCGTGGGCTTTGCCATCGCCGCTGTTGCGGGCTACGCGACCACGCTGCTGCACCCTGACGGGCTGGTGAACCAGCTGGCGCTGCCGGTCTTCAAGGACACGCTGATCAACCTCAGCTTCATGTTCATCCCCTTCGCGATGTTTGTGATCGTGGGGGCGGCGAACTCGGTCAACCTCACAGACGGGCTGGACGGGCTGGCGATCATGCCGGTGATGATCGCCGCCGGTGCGCTGGGCGTCATTGCCTATGCGGTGGGCCGGGTGGATTTTACCGATTATCTGGGCCTGCATTACGTGCCGGGCACGGGCGAGCTGCTGATCTTCATGGCGGGCATCATCGGCGGAGGGCTTGGTTTTCTGTGGTATAACGCGCCGCCCGCTGCCGTCTTCATGGGCGATACCGGCTCCCTGGCTCTGGGCGGCGCGCTGGGCACCATCGCGGTGCTGACCAAGCACGAGCTGGTCATGGGCATCATCGGCGGGCTGTTCGTGGTCGAGACGCTGAGCGTGATCATTCAGGTGCTTTACTTCAAGAAGACCGGCAAACGCGTCTTCCTGATGGCCCCCATTCATCATCATTTCGAGAAAAAGGGCTGGGCCGAGCCGCAGATCGTGATCCGGTTCTGGATCATCTCGCTGATCCTGGCGATGATCGGGCTGGCCACGCTGAAAATCAGATGATCCCGGTCCTCGGGTTCAGCGGCCTCAGGGTCGCCGTTCTGGGGCTGGGCCGCTCTGGCCTGTCTGCCGCGCGCGCGCTGCGCGAGGGAGGTGCGGAGCCGGTGGTCTGGGACGACAATGCCAAGGCCCGCGACGCGGCCGAAGCGGAGGGGTTCGCGGTCACCGACCTGTCCAAACAAGGCGCGCTGGACGGGGTTGCCACGCTGATCGTCTCCCCCGGTATTGCGCATCTCTACCCCGCGCCCCATCCCGTGATTGCCGCCGCCTGGGCGGCTGATGTGGCGGTGGATAATGACATCTCGCTGTTTTTCCGCTCCTTCGCGACGCAGGCCTGGGAGAGCTATGACCAGATGCCGAAGGTTGTCGCCGTGACCGGCTCGAACGGCAAATCGACCACCTCCGCGCTGATCCACCATATCCTGACGCAAGTGAACCGCCCCACGCAGCTGGCCGGCAATATCGGGCGCGGGGTGCTGGATCTGGAGCCTGCCATTGACGGGGAGGTGGTGGTGCTGGAATTGTCGAGCTACCAGACGGAGCTGGCCCGCAGCCTGACGCCGGACGTGGCCGTGTTCACCAATCTCAGCCCCGACCATCTGGACCGGCACGCCGGGTTCGGCGGTTATTTCGCGGCCAAACGGCGGCTCTTTTCAGAAGGGGGGCCAGACCGCGCGGTGATCGGTGTGGACGAGCCCGAGGGGCGGATGCTGGCCAACCAGCTTTCGGGCGGCAATGGCGATGACCGGGTGATCCGGGTCTCATCGGGCGGCAAGATCGCGGGGCCGGGCTGGGCGGTGTTTGCCAAGAAGGGTTTTCTGGCCGAATGGCGCAAGGGCAAGCAGTTGGCCAATATTGACCTGCGCGGCATCCCCGGCCTGCCGGGCGCGCATAACCATCAAAACGCCTGCGCCGCCTATGCGGTTTGCCGCACGCTGGGATTTGCGCCACGGGTGATCGAAAAAGCGCTGCACAGTTTCGGCGGGTTGAAACACCGCTCGCAACAGGTCGCAGAGATCGACGGCGTGCGGTTTGTCAATGACAGCAAAGCCACCAACACTGACAGCGCCGCCAAGGCGTTGCAGGCCTTCTCGGATATTCGCTGGATCTGCGGCGGGCTTGAGAAAGAGGGCGGGCTGGCCGCGCTCACCCCGCATCTGGGGGGCGTGAAGAAAGCCTATGTCATTGGCCGCGACGCGCAGAAATTCGCGTTGCAGCTGGACGGCGTGGCCCTTGAGGTCTGCACCACGATGCACGCTGCGGTGACGTTGGCCGCACAAGAGGCCGAGCGAGGCGACACCGTGCTTCTGGCCCCGGCGGCGGCGAGCTTTGATCAATATGACAGCTTCGAGCAGCGCGGCGATGATTTCGTGGCCGAGGTGGAAAAGCTGCATCCGCGTTAACCTTTGCCGCCCTTAGCGCTGTTGCCGCTCCGCAAGGAGCAGCGCACCGGGGCTGCGTTCTCAACCTGTTAGGCCAGGCGTTTTCGTGTACGAAACGCCCGGCAATCTTAACAGATCAGGCGCTATAGGCTTTCTCGCGCTCGGCTTCTGTAAGCGTATAGGGTGCCACAACGGCCCGGCCGGTCTTGGCGTCAAAAAACGGCGTTTGCTTCCAGCGGCCGGATATCCGCGCGCGCAATATGTTTTTCATCGTGCGAAAGGCAAAGGCGGCAAGACTGCCTGCCGGGCCGTCCACGGGCGCAAGCGCCTGCTCTTTCTTGTAGCGAAACCCGATGGGCATCAGCGATGTGTTGTCCTCGAAATTGCAGGTCAGAAACCCCACGAAAGACAGTTTCGGCTTGCCCATCGTGTTGCACAACGGCGTGTTGCAGCAGCTGGCATACCAGCGATACAGCCCCTTGGGTCCAAGCCTGAGCACGGCGAGGTGCTCCCGGCCTGCGGTGATCTCTACCTTGCTGGGCTGGGTCTGGTAGATATCCGTGCCACCTGCGGCGTCCAGACAGCGGGCCTCTTGTTCAAGGTGGCGCGGGAAGGCCTGACAATCGGTGCAGTAGCAGATGCCATGATTGTCGGTAGAGGGGCCGGGGTCGTGGATCACCGCGCGAAACTGGCCGCATGTGCAGTGGAGTGAGATATCAGCTGTCATGGCGCCCCCTCGGGATGGATTTAGCAAAGCCTACCATGCGCCGGGACCGTCGCAAACCAGCATCGGCAGGAACCCCCGAGACGCAAAACTCAGGCTGGATTGAGCGGATCTTTCACGCTATGGTGATCAGACAGACCCGAAAAATCGGGCGCAAGAACAATCTCCGGGCAACGGGGTGTGAGGCAGTAATGGCGGTATTCTCATGACTGAGATGGTGTATGGCACCGTAACGGCACGCGTGGGCGAGCCGATCCTTCCCAAATGGTGGCGCACGGTGGATCGCTGGTCGATGGCCTGCGTCTTCGCCTTGTTCAGCGTGGGGCTGTTGCTGGGGCTGGCGGCCTCTCCGCCACTGGCTGCAAAAAACGGGCTGGACCCGTTTCACTATGTCTCGAAACAGGCCTTCTTTGGCTGCGTGGCAATGGTGGTGATGATCTGCATTTCGATGATGTCGACCCAGATGGTGCGCCGTCTGGCGGTCATGGTCTTTGCGGTGACTTTTGTGGCGCTGATCCTGTTGCCGGTCTTTGGCACAGATTTCAACAAAGGCGCCACGCGCTGGTATTCGCTGGGCTTTGCCTCCGTGCAGCCCTCGGAGTTTCTGAAACCCGTCTTCATCGTGCTGTCGGCCTGGTTGATCTCGGCCAGTCAGGAAATCAACGGCCCGCCGGGCAAGACCGCGTCTTTCGTGCTGATGACCATTGTGGTGGGCTTTCTGGCGATGCAGCCCGATTTCGGGCAGGCCTGCCTGATCCTGTTTGGCTGGGCCGTGGTCTATTTCGTCGCCGGAGCGCCGCTGTTTCTGCTGATCGGCATGGCGGGCGTCGTGACCGTGGCAGGCGTCAGCGCCTATAACATGTCGGACCATTTTGCCCGCCGCATTGACGGGTTTCTGTCGGCCGAGGTCGATCCGACCACGCAGCTGGGCTACGCCACCAACGCGATCCGCGAGGGCGGGTATTTTGGGGTGGGCGTGGGCGAGGGCTCCGTCAAATGGTCGCTGCCGGATGCGCATACCGACTTCATCATTGCCGTCGCCGCCGAGGAATACGGGCTGGTGCTGGTGATCGCCATCATCGCGCTTTACGCCATTTTCACCGTGCGCTCGCTGCACCGGCTGACCCGCGAGCGTGACCCGTTCATTCGCCTTGCAGGCACCGGGCTGGCCGCGATGTTCGCGATGCAGGCCATCATCAATATGGGCGTGGCCGTGCGGCTGCTGCCGGCCAAGGGGATGACCTTGCCATTCGTGTCCAATGGGGGCTCCTCGCTGATTGCGGGCGGCATCGCGCTGGGGATGCTTCTGGCCTTCACCCGCAACCGGCCCCAGGGCGACATGCGCGACATCATGATCCAGGGCGGCCGGGGATGAGCGCGCCGCTGCTGGTGATCGCGGCTGGCGGCACGGGCGGGCATATGTTCCCCGCCCAGGCGCTGGCCGAGGCGATGCTGGCGCGGGGCTGGCGGGTCAAGCTGACCACCGATGCGCGCGGCGCGCGCTACGTGTCGGGCTTTCCCCATAGCGTGCAGATCGAAGAGCTGAAATCGGCGACCTTCGCGCGCGCGGGGCTGGCCAACAAGCTGACCGCGCCGTTCAAGCTGGCCGCGGGCGTGCTGTCGGCGGTGATGAATTTCAAGCGCGACCGCCCGGCGGTGGTGGTGGGGTTTGGCGGATACCCGTCCTTTCCGGCCATAGCGGCGGCGTGGCTGTTGCGCCTGCCACGGATGATCCACGAGCAAAACGGCGTGCTGGGCCGGGTCAATCAGGCGTTCGCCACCCGCGTCGACAAGATCGCCTGCGGCACATGGCCCACCGAGCTGCCGCAAGGCGTCGAGGGCGTGTTCACCGGCAACCCGGTGCGCCGCGCGGTGCTGGAGCGGGCGGGCGCGGCCTATATTCCGCCCGGCGATTACCCGATGAGCCTTGTGGTGATCGGCGGCAGCCAGGGCGCGCGCATTCTGGCGCAGGTTGTGCCGCGCGCGGTGGCACTTCTGCCCTACGAGCTGCGGCAACGCATTCGCGTGGCCCAGCAGGCCCGCGATGACGACGCGCAGGAGGCCGCGACACTTTATGCGCAGGCCGGGGTCTCTGCCGAGGTGGAGCCGTTCTTCCACGACATCCCCAGCCGCTTTTCCGAGGCGCAGCTGGTCATTGCGCGCTCCGGGGCCTCGACCGTGGCGGACCTCTCGGTGATCGGAAGGCCGTCCGTTCTGGTGCCGCTGGCCGCCGCCATCCGCGACGAGCAAACCGCCAATGCGCGCGGGCTGACCAGCGCCGGGGCGGCCGTGCTGATGCCCGAAAGCCTGTTCACACCTGAGGCGCTGGCCGAGCAGATCAACAATATCCTGACCAACGAGCCCGCCGCCATCCAGATGGCCAATGCGGCGCTGAGCACCGGGAAACCTGACGCCACCGAGGCGCTGGTCGCCCTGACCGAAGAGCTGAACGAGAAGAGACGCCGATGAACGCAGCCGCCACCAAACTGCCCCTTGAGCTGGGTGCCATTCATTTCGTGGGCATTGGCGGCATCGGCATGTCGGGCATTGCCGAGGTGCTGCTGAACCACGGCTATTCGGTGCAGGGCTCGGACCAGAAAACCTCGAAGATCACTGACCGGCTGGCAAAGCTGGGGGCCACGATCTTTGAAGGCCAAAGCGCGGCAAACCTTGAAAATGCCGATGTCGTCGTGATCTCGTCGGCAATCAAGCCGGGCAACCCTGAACTGGACGCGGCCCGCACCCGGGGCCTGCCCGTGGTGCGCCGCGCCGAGATGCTGGCAGAGCTGATGCGGCTGAAATCCAACATCGCGGTGGGCGGCACGCATGGCAAGACCACGACCACCACGATGGTTGCGGCCCTGCTTGATGGCGGCGGCATTGACCCCACGGTGATCAATGGCGGGATCATCCATGCCTATGGCTCCAACGCGCGGGTGGGGCAGGGCGAATGGATGGTGGTCGAGGCCGACGAGAGCGACGGCACCTTCAACCGCCTGCCCGCCACCATTGCGATTGTCACCAATATCGACCCCGAGCATATGGAGCATTGGGGCGATTTCGACACGCTGCGGCAGGGGTTTTTCGACTTTGTCTCCAACATTCCCTTCTATGGTCTGGCGGTGTGTTGCACCGACCACCCCGAGGTGCAGGCGCTGGTCGGCAAGATCACCGACCGGCGGGTGGTAACCTTCGGGTTCAACACGCAGGCCGATGTGCGGGCGATCAACCTGAGCTACAGGAACGGCACCGCCTATTTTGACATTGCGCTGCAAAATGACGGCATGGTCATCGAGGGCTGCAGCTTGCCGATGCCGGGCGATCACAACGTCTCCAATGCTTTGGCGGCGGTTGCGGTGGCGCGGCATCTGGGGCTGAAAGCCTCCGAGATCAAAGCCGCGCTGGCGGGTTTTGGCGGAGTGAACCGCCGCTTTACCAAAGTGGGCGAGGTGGGCGGCGTCACCATCATCGACGATTACGGCCACCATCCCGTCGAGATTGCCGCCGTGCTGAAAGCCGCGCGGCAGGCAACGGATGGCAGGGTGATCGCGGTGCATCAGCCGCACAGGTTCTCGCGGCTGCATGACCTGTTTGACGATTTCTGCTCTTGCTTCAACGACGCCGATATCGTGGGCATCTGTGATGTGTTTGCGGCGGGGGAAGCCCCGATCAAAGGGGCCAGCCGCGACGATCTGGTCGCGGGGCTGACCCGGCATGGCCACCGCGACGCCCGCGTGATCGCGGATGAGGACGCGCTTGAGGCGCTGGTGCGCAGCGCAGCAAAACCCGGAGATATGGTGGTTTGCCTTGGGGCAGGCACTATCAGTAGTTGGGCGGTCGGACTTCCGGCGCGGCTGAAGACGTAACGGCAAAAGCGATGGCGCTATTTTCAATGCAGGAAGTCGAAATAAAATGAGACGCCAAGGCCATAAAGAGGCTGACTTTATCAGGAATTTATGCGATTGCAGGCTCAGTTTTTGCGCATGTGTGGGGGACACGTCGTGAGTTTGTCGCTGCTACTGGCGGCCATCTGGGCCATTCTGGCTACGTTGGTTGCTTTCCTGCCGATGAGGTTTCAATACCCGCCAGGTCTGGTGTTGCTGGTCTCAGCGCCTTGCCTGCTGGTCTATATCGGCGTGCAACACGGCGTCCTGGTGGCGCTTCTGGGGCTGTTTGGCTTCGTGTCGATGTTCCGCAACCCGCTGATCTTCTTCTGGCGCATGGCGCGCGGCGACAAGCCGGAGGTGCCACGATGAGCTGGCCTCTGGTTCTGGCGCTGGGATGGTTGGTGCTTGCCAACCTGCTGGCCATCATTCCGTCACATGACAATCACTGGCGGCGCGCCTATGTGCTGATCGCCATAGGCATCCCGCTGCTGGGCTGGCTGACCTGGGAAAACGGCCCGTGGATCGGCTTGATTGCGCTGGCGGCCGGGGCCTCGATCCTGCGCTGGCCGGTGCGTTATTTCGGCCGCTGGATGCGCCGCATTCTGGGGCTGCAAAAACCGATTGAGCCGGCGGAATAGAGATCAGCCGACCCTGCGGGGCGGATATTTTTAAACATGGAAAGCGGCAGGGCGGCTTTGAGAGTGACGCAAGACTGGCCTCAGACCCGAGGGGCATTGACCCCCGACCGCGTGCTGGCTGACCTGACATGGCTCAGGGTCGGGGGGGCTGCGACGGCCCTCTTTCAACCGGCGGATCGCGACGATCTGTGTGATTTCCTGAGCGCCTATGCGGGCGAGGTTTTTGCGATGGGCGTGGGCTCGAACCTGATTGTGCGCGACGGCGGGCTGGAGGCAGTGGTGATCCGGCTGGGGCGCGGGTTCAACGGGTTTCGCGTGGAGGGAACACGCATCACCTGCGGGGCGGCGCTTCTGGACGCCCATGCCGCGCGCAAAGCCGCTGATGCGGGGCTGGATCTGACATTTCTGCGCACCATTCCGGGCGCCATTGGCGGCGCGGTTGCAATGAATGCGGGCTGCTATGGCAGCTATATGGCGGATGTGTTTGTGGAGGCGACCGTCGTGCTGCGCTCGGGCGCTGTGGCGGTTCTGGGCCGCGATGATCTGGCCTTTGGCTACAGGCAATCGACATTGCCCGAAGGCGCCGTGATTGTCGAGGTGGTGATGGAAGCCCCCGAAGGCGCACCAGAAGAGCTTCATGCGCGGATGGAGGCGCAGCTTGCCAAACGCGACGCGACCCAACCCACCAAGGCGCGCACGGCGGGCTCAACCTTTCGCAACCCGGCCGGATTTTCCTCGACCGGGCGGGCTGATGACAGCCACGATTTGAAGGCCTGGAAGGTGATTGACGACGCCGGATTGCGCGGCGCGACCCTTGGCGGGGCGCAGATGAGCGAAAAACACCCCAACTTCCTGATCAACACCGGCGGGGCCAGCGCCGCGGAGCTTGAAGATTTGGGCGAGAGGGTGCGGAAAAAGGTTTTCGCCCACAGCGGAATTGAGTTACACTGGGAAGTGCTTCGCGTCGGCAACAGGTAGGCCCGCGCCCGAGCATTTGGAGCTGCCACAAGGCGGCCCATGAAAAGGCCCATCGATAAGGGTCAAAAATGGCCCCGAAAACAGGGGTCAGGAAATACACGAGGCGGCGATGTCGAGCAGGGCATTCCGTAAAGTGGCGGTACTGATGGGAGGCCCCTCGGCTGAGCGCGAGGTGTCCCTGTCAACGGGGCGTGCTTGCGCCGCGGCTTTGCGGGACGAAGGATATGAGGTGGTCGAGCTGGACGCGGGTCCGGACCTTGCCGCGCGTCTGGCAGAGATATCTCCTGATTGCTGTTTCAATGCCCTGCATGGCCGCTGGGGCGAGGATGGCTGCGTGCAGGGCCTGCTGGAATGGATGGCGATACCCTACACCCATTCGGGCGTGCTGGCCTCGGCGCTGGCGATGGACAAGGAGCGCACCAAGGAGGTCTACCGGCTGCACAAGCTGCCCGTGGCTGACAGCCTGCTGGCCCATAAGGATGACGTGATGGCGCGCCATTTGATGGCCGCGCCCTATGTGGTCAAACCCTATAATGAAGGCTCCTCGGTGGGGGTTTATCTGGTCAGCGAAGGTGCCAATGGCCCGGCGCAGCTGGCACAGGACATGCCGCAGACCGTGATGGTCGAGGCCTTTGTGCCTGGGCGCGAGCTGACGGTTTCGGTGCTGGGCGGGCGGGCGCTGGAGCTGACCGATATCCTGACCGATGGCTGGTATGATTATGAGGCGAAATACGCCGAAGGGGGCTCGCGCCATGTGGTGCCCGCGGATGTGCCGGGCGACATTCGGGCGCTGTGTTTCGAGTATGCAGTGACGGCGCATAAGGCGCTGGGCTGCCGGGGCGTGTCGCGCACGGATTTTCGGTGGGATGACAGCAAGGGGGCGGATGGGTTGATCTTGCTGGAAACAAATACCCAGCCGGGCATGACCGGCACCTCGTTGACGCCGGAGCAGGCGCAGGCGGTGGGGATGAGCATGGGCGCGCTTTGCGCATGGCTGGTGGAGGATGCGTCATGCGGGCGGTGAGACGATCCCCGACACTCAAGCGCGACCCTGCGCCCAGCAAATGGGCCTACCGCGCGGAGCGGCTTTGGCTGCGTCCGGGGTTCCGGCGTCTGGTGCGCACGGGCGCGCCGCTGGGCCTCGCGGTGGCGGCGGGCATCTGGTATTTCGGCGACCCGGCGCGCCAGCAGGCCATTGCGGACTGGATGGTGGAGGCGCGGGCCTCGATCGAGACCCGGCCGGAATTCATGGTCAAGGTGATGGCCGTGGATGGTGCCTCGGACATTCTTGACGGCCATATCCGCGAAGTGATGCCGGTGGAGCTGCCAGTGTCCAGCTTTGATCTGGATCTGGAGGCCATGCGGTCGCAGGTCGAAAGCCTTGACGCGGTCGAGCGGGTCGATCTGCGGGTGCGCGCGGGCGGCGTGTTGCAGGTCACCGTGGAGGAGCGCGTGCCTGCCATCATCTGGCGCGGGCCGGACGGGCTTGAGCTGCTGGATGATATGGGCCACCGGGTGGCGCAGATTGCCGTCAGGTCCGAACGACCCGACCTTCCCATTATTGCTGGCGAGGGCGCAAATACAGCGGTCCCCGAGGCGCTGGCCCTGCTGGAGGCGGCGGAGCCGATTGGTGGCCGCGTGCAGGGTCTGGTGCGGATCAGCGAATTGCGCTGGGACCTTGTGATGGATCGCGGTCAGCGGATCATGTTGCCGCAAAACGGCGCGGGGCCTGCGCTGGACCGGGTGATTGCGCTCAACGAGGCGCAGGACCTTTTGGCGCGCGATATCGCGCGGGTGGATATTCGAAACGGCGACAGGCCAACGGTGCGGCTGACAGAGGATGCACTGGAAAACATGCGCCTGCTCAAGGGCATTGAGATCAAGGGGAATACGGACGAATGAGCGATCTTTACCAAACACAACGTGCAATGCGGAACAAGCGGCAGGCGGCCATTCAGCGGGGCGTGATTGCGGTGCTGGATGTGGGCTCGGCCAAGATTGCCTGCTTCGTGCTGCGCTTTGACGGGCCGGAGCGGTTTCGCGACGCCGAGGGCATCGGCTCGATGGCGGGGCAATCCGCGTTCCGGGTGATCGGCGCGGCCACCACGCGCTCGCGCGGGGTGCGCTTTGGCGAGATCGAGACGATGCACGAGACCGAGCGGGCCATTCGCACCGCCGTTCAGGCGGCCCAGAAGATGGCCAATGTCCGGGTGGATCATGTGATCGCGTGTTTCTCGGGCGCCAAGCCACGCTCTTATGGGGTGACCGGCTCGGTGGATTTGCAGGACGGCCAGGTCAGCGAGAATTGCGTGGCGCGGGCCCTGGCCAGCTGCGACCTGCCCGATTATGGCGGCGAGCGCGAAGTGCTGCACGCGCAGCCTGTGAACTTCGCGGTCGATCACCGTTCTGGTCTGGGCGATCCGCGCGGGCAGGCGGGCAATGCGCTGTCGACCGATCTGCACATGCTGACGGTGGACCGCACGCCGATCGAGAACCTGCTCTATTGCATCAAGCGCTGCGATCTGGACGTGGCGGGGATTGCGTCCTCGGCCTATGCGGCGGGGATTTCCTCGCTGGTTGAGGATGAGCAGGAGCTGGGCGCGGCCTGCATTGATCTGGGTGGCGGGTCGACCGGCATTTCGATCTTCATCAAGAAACACATGATCTATGCCGACACGGTGCGGATGGGCGGCGATCACGTGACCTCGGATATCTCCCAAGGGCTGCAGGTGCCGATGCCGACAGCGGAGCGGATCAAGACATTTTACGGCGGTGTTGTCGCGACCGGCATGGATGACCGCGAGATGATTGATCTGAGCTCTGATACCGGCGACTGGGAGCATGACCGCCGCACGGTGTCGCGCGCCGAGGTGATCGGCGTGATGCGGCCGCGGATGGAGGAAATTCTGGAGGAGGTCCGCGTGCGGCTGGATGCGGCCGGGTTCGAGCATCTGCCCTCGCAGCGGATCGTGCTGACAGGCGGGGCCTCGCAACTGCCGGGCCTTGATGGGCTGGCCACGAAAATTCTGGGACAGCAGGTGCGGCTGGGGCGGCCCCTGCGTGTGCAGGGCCTGCCGCAATCGGTGACCGGGCCAAGTTTTGCTGCCGCCGTGGGCACCTGTCTGTTTGCCGCCCATCCGCAGGATGAATGGTGGGATTTTGATGTGCCTGTGGACAGCTACCCCGCGCGGTCGCTGAAGCGGGCGGTTAAATGGTTCAAGGACAATTGGTAGAAATTTGAGAAAAATGTCGCGCTGACGCGCGGCATCATGATTGCGCGGGACTGCGTCCCGCGCGGTGCCTGCGGCGCAGGTATTTGTGCCAAGATGAAACCCTGCAATGCTGCGCAAAGCGGCGGCGGGGCTTGTTTCATTGGGCATAGGGATAGTGGTGGCGTGCCAGCCGACTGCCATATTTGCCTGATTTGGCAAGATGCCGCTGATCACGGGGGAGTTTTCCCCAGATTTTGTGGCATAAATGCCTTTTTCCGCGTGACGCCACGGGCGACTCTCGGTAGGATCACCGTCAAAGAGGCAAAACTATAAGGGCCAAAGGCCCATTTCAGTGCACTTTCAAGTACAGACAGGCGGACATACTTATGACACTCAACCTTCGAATTCCTGAGCAACCAGAACTGAAACCACGCATCACTGTTTTTGGTGTCGGCGGGGCAGGCGGCAACGCGGTCAACAACATGATCGACAAGGAGCTTGAAGGGGTGGAGTTCGTCACCGCCAATACCGACGCGCAGGCCTTGCAGCATTCCAAGGCGCAGGCGAAAATCCAGATGGGTGTGAAAGCCACCGAAGGGCTGGGGGCTGGTGCACGGCCCACCGTCGGTGCCTCTGCCGCTGAAGAGACCATCGAGGAAATCGTCGACCATCTGGCCGGCGCGCATATGTGCTTTATCACCGCCGGTATGGGCGGCGGGACCGGCACAGGGGCTGCGCCGATCATCGCGCAGGCCGCGCGCGAGCTGGGTGTTCTGACCGTGGGTGTCGTGACCAAGCCGTTCCAGTTCGAGGGCGGCAAGCGCATGAAGCAAGCCGATGAAGGCATTGATGCGCTTCAGAAAGTTGTCGACACGCTGATCATCATTCCAAACCAGAACCTGTTCCGTCTGGCCAATGAGAAGACCACCTTCACCGAGGCGTTCTCGATGGCGGATGACGTGCTGTATCAGGGTGTCAAAGGTGTGACCGACCTGATGGTGCGTCCGGGGCTGATCAACCTTGATTTTGCCGATGTGCGTGCCGTGATGGACGAGATGGGCAAAGCCATGATGGGCACCGGCGAGGCCGAGGGCGAAGACCGCGCCATTCAGGCCGCCGAGAAGGCCATCGCCAACCCGCTGCTGGACGAGATTTCCCTGCGCGGCGCCAAGGGCGTGCTGATCAACATCACCGGCAGCCACGACCTGACATTGTTCGAACTGGACGAGGCTGCCAACCGCATCCGCGAAGAGGTGGACCCGGAGGCCAACATCATTGTCGGCTCGACCCTCGACACGGATATGGAAGGCAAGATGCGCGTCTCTGTTGTGGCGACAGGCATCGAGGCCTCCGAAGAGCTGCTGGCCCAGCCGGTGCCGCGCCGCTCGCTGGCCGCGCCACTGACTCAGGACCGCGCCGCCGAAATGGCCATTGAAGAAGCGCCTGCCGTGGCAGCCCAGGCCCCTGCCGTTGACGAGCCGGGCCTGTTCGAAGGGGCCACGGCCCCCGCCGCACAACCCGCGCCGCAACCACCTGCACCCTTGCAGGCCCGTGGCTATGCGCCTGCGCCAAGTGCGGCGGATCACCTGCCACAAGACAGCCTGCCGGAGCCTGTCTATCAGCCGACCCCGGAGCCTGCCCCGACCATCGTGACCGAGCAGCAGCCC
>CALFWN010000020.1 GCA_937928335.1 uncultured Litoreibacter sp.
TGGTTGTAAAAACCGCCGGGCTTACGTTGTGAAAAAAGGGTCTGGAACTACGGACCCGCGACCAAGAAGGAAGACCACTTTGGCTCGTATTGCTGGCGTTAACCTGCCCGACGGAAAGCGCGTCCCAATCGCTTTGACCTATATCACCGGTATCGGCAACACCTCTGCAGAAGCGATCTGCGAGGCGGTTGGCATCGACCGCTCCCGCCGCATGAATGAACTGTCCGACGCGGAAGTTCTGAAAGTGCGCGAGCATATCGATGAAAATTACACGGTGGAAGGCGACCTGCGTCGCGAAACAACCATGAACATCAAGCGTTTGATGGATCTGGGCTGCTACCGTGGCCTGCGTCATCGCCGCAACCTTCCTGTGCGCGGCCAGCGTACCCACACCAACGCTCGCACCCGCAAAGGCCCCGCAAAGGCCATTGCCGGTAAGAAGAAATAAGGGAGGGTTTGATCAATGGCACGCGATAAGGTCAAAACGAAGAAGAAGGTCCGCAAGAACATCGCCGCTGGCGTGGCGCATGTGAACTCTTCGTTCAACAACACAAAAATCCTAATCTCTGACGTTCAGGGCAATGCAATTTCGTGGTCGTCGGCCGGCACGATGGGCTTCAAAGGGTCGCGCAAATCGACACCTTATGCGGCTCAGATGGCAGCAGAGGATGCGGGCAAGAAAGCACAGGATCACGGCGTCAAGACGCTTGAGGTCGAAGTGCAGGGTCCGGGGTCGGGCCGTGAAAGCGCGCTGCGTGCGCTGGCGGCTGTGGGGTTCCAGATCTCCTCGATCCGCGACGTCACGCCGATGGCGCATAATGGCTGCCGCCCCCCGAAGCGCCGCCGCGTCTGAGACAAGACCATTGGGGCCAGGGGACGGCATCTGCTGCCCCCCGGCTTTGACATTTCAACCTCGAGTGTTCCGGGTTTTGGACATGACCCTGAACGAGAATGGAGGCCCCTATGATCCATAAAAATTGGCAAGAGCTAATCAAACCGACCCAGCTGGACGTCAAGCCCGGCAATGATCCCGCGCGCAAGGCAACCGTGATTGCCGAGCCGCTGGAGCGTGGCTTTGGCCTGACGATGGGCAACGCGCTGCGGCGTGTGCTGATGTCGAGCCTGCAGGGTGCGGCGATCATCTCTGTGCAAATTGACAATGTGCTGCACGAGTTCTCCTCGATCTCGGGCGTGCGCGAAGATGTAACCGACGTGGTGCTGAACCTCAAAGGCGTGGCCATCCGCATGGAAGTCGAAGGCCCCAAGCGCCTGAGCATCTCTGCCAAAGGCCCTGCGGTTGTGACCGCTGGCGACATCTCTGACAGCGCCGGCATTGAAATTCTGAACCGTGACCACGTTATCTGTCACCTCGATGACGGTGCCGATCTGTTCATGGAGCTGACCGTTGCCACCGGCAAGGGCTACGTTTCTGCCGAGAAGAACAAGCCGGAAGACGCGCCTATTGGCCTGATGCCGATTGATGCGATTTTCTCGCCTGTCAAGAAAGTCAGCTACGACGTGCAGCCAACCCGTGAGGGTCAGGTGCTGGATTACGACAAGCTGACCATGAAGATCGAGACAGACGGCTCCATCTCGCCTGATGACGCGGTCGCATTCGCAGCGCGTATCCTGCAAGACCAGCTGGGCATCTTCGTCAATTTCGACGAGCCCGAGTCCGCACGGGCTCAGGACGACGAGGACGAGCTGGAATTCAACCCGCTGCTGCTCAAGAAGGTCGACGAGCTGGAGCTTTCGGTGCGCTCTGCCAACTGCCTGAAGAACGACAATATTGTCTATATTGGCGATCTGATCCAGAAGACAGAGGCCGAAATGCTGCGCACGCCGAACTTTGGCCGCAAGTCCTTGAACGAAATCAAGGAAGTGCTGTCGGGCATGGGGCTGCATCTGGGCATGGATATCGTCGACTGGCCACCAGAGAACATCGAAGACCTGGCCAAGAAATTCGAAGACCAGTTCTAAGGAATACGGGGTTCGCGGTAACGCGGGCCCCGAACAACAATGCCGGCGCAATGACCGGGAAAACACGGGCAATCCCGCCCCAAGGAGAGCAAGCGACACGCATCGCGGGCCGGACAAAGTCTAAAGAAGGAACGACAAAATGCGCCACGCAAGAGGCTACCGCCGCCTGAACCGCACCCATGAACACCGCAAGGCGCTGTTCATCAACATGTGCGGCTCGCTCATCGAACATGAGCAGATCAAAACCACCCTGCCAAAAGCCAAAGAGCTGCGCCCGATCATCGAGAAAATGATCACGCTGGCCAAGCGCGGCGACCTGCACGCCCGCCGTCAGGCCGCCTCCAAGCTGCGCCAGGACAAAGACGTCGCCAAGCTGTTTGACGTGCTTGGCCCACGCTACAAAGACCGCCAGGGCGGTTATGTGCGTGTACTCAAGGCCGGTTTCCGTTATGGTGACATGGCACCGATGGCGATCATCGAATTCGTGGACCGCGACGTGTCCGCAAAAGGCGCGGCTGACAAGGCCCGTGTCGAAGCCGAAGAAGCTGCTCAGGATTAGTACCGAGTTGGCCTGACCACTCACGGTGACGAGTTGAAAGCCCCGCCCGGCCAGGTGGGGCTTTTACATGTCTGGCGACATTGTTTTCGCGACGTGATCGCCGCATATGTTAGGGTGAAGACCAAAGAGGTTCACCCTATGCGTTTCCTGCTCTCCGTTTTGTTTGCTTTTGCCCTGCTGGGCCAGCCTGCCGCCGCCCAACAGGTCCCGAAAAGTCAGGCAGAGATATCACTTAGCTTTGTCCCCTTGGTCAAACAGGCCGCCCCGGCGGTGGTCAACATCTTTGCCAATCGCCAGACAAACACCCGTGCGACGCCCTTCATGGGCAACCCGTTTTTCGACCAGTTTTTCCCGGATATGAAGCAGACCGCGCCACGGGTGCAGAACTCGCTGGGCTCCGGCGTGATCCTGTCGCAGGACGGGATCGTGGTGTCGAACTACCACGTGGTCGGCATGGCCACCGAAATCCGTGTGGTGCTCAACGACCGGCGCGAGTTTGACGCCCGTATCCTGCTGGCCGACGAGCAAAGCGACCTCGCCATTCTGAAGATCGACAGCGACGACCCGCTGCCCTGGCTGGCCTTTCGTGACAGCCATGAGGTGGAGGTCGGCGAATTGGCGCTGGCCATCGGCAACCCGTTTGGCATCGGGCAGACCGTGTCCTCAGGCATCGTCTCCGGGCTGGCGCGAAGCGGCGTGGCCACGGGCAATGCGCGCGGCTATTTCCTGCAAACCGACGCGGCGATCAACCCCGGCAATTCCGGCGGCGCGCTGATCGACGTGGAGGGGCGGCTGATCGGGGTCAATACCCGCATCCTGACCCGCTCCGGCGGCTCCAACGGGGTCGGGTTCTCGATCCCTTCCAATCTTGTGGCGCAGTTCGTCAAACAGGCCCGCGCCGGCAATATCGAGTTCAAGCGCCCCTGGGCGGGCCTGAACGGGCAGGCCGTGGACAGCAACCTGGCCGAAGGTTTCGGCCTTGATGTGCCCGAGGGGGTGGTGATCAGCGCCGTGCATCCGCTCAGCCCCTTTGCGCAGGCGGGGCTGACAACCGGCGATGTGGTTCTCTCTGTCGATGCGCGGCCGGTCAATGCGCCCGCCGAGATGCTGCACCACCTTTCCGTGCGCGGGGTGGGCGAAAATTCGACCATTCTCTATTTGTCCGACGGGCAAGAGAAAACCGTCACCGTCGCCCTGATCGAGGCGCCCGAGCTGCCCCCTTCCGATCCGCGCACCCTGCGCGAGGGCAGATTGGCCGGGCTGACCGTGGCCAATCTGAACCCGAGGCTTGCCATCGAGATCGGCCTGCCCAGCGACATGTCGGGCGTGGTCATCACCCAGATCACCGGCCCGTTGCGGCAGGTCGGGCTGCGGGTGGGCTCGGTTGTCACGGCGATTAACGGCGCGCGGGTTGCTACGTCGCAGGATGTGGCGCAGCTGGATGGCGCAGACACGCGCGCATGGCGGTTCGACGGTGTCTATCAGGGCCGTCCCTTCACCTTCCGCTTCCGCTTTTGATGGCTGACCTGTTTGACACCGGTGCCGGGGCCTCCGCGCCGCCCGCCAGGATGCAGCCCCTGGCCGACCGGCTGCGCCCCAAAGGTCTGGGCGAGGTGATCGGGCAGGAGCAGGTGCTTGGCCCCGACAGCCCGCTGGGGGTGATGTTGGCCAATAACTCTCCTCAACATCAGCAGGGTAGGATACAACATCAAAGATGTCCAACAGAATTGTGTGCCACATCAAGGCCAGGCAGACTTCAAGGTATCAGGAAACAGGGTAAAAACAGCCAACAGAGTTGTAGCTTCTGACAACATCAGGAAT
>CALFWN010000021.1 GCA_937928335.1 uncultured Litoreibacter sp.
GGCAGTTTGGTCAGCCCGATGCCGTGTTCCGCCGAAAAGCTGCCGCCCAGCTCTGACGTGACCTGTTCCACCTGCTGGCGGATCAGGTCGCGATGCCCGGCATCGTCGCGGGTGGGAAAGACCGTGTAATGCAGGTTGCCGTCGCCCAGATGGCTGACGGTCATCTCTTCCGCACCGGGGTCGAGCTTTTGCACGCGCTCAGTGATGCGTTTGAGGAAGGTGTCAACCTTGTCCACCGGCACGCAAACGTCGCTGTCAACGAGTGAGGGGGTGGTCAGTGTGATCTCGGCGGCCTCTTCGCGGCGCGCCCACATTTCCTTGCGTTGGGCGTCGGATTTGGCGACGACGGCATCGCGCACGTGGCCCTCTTGCATCAAGGTGGCGAGCACCTCTTCGAGATAGGTGGTCACGGGCGTCGAGCCGTCGCTTTGCACCTCTGCGTCGCGGGGCGCGGTGGCGCCGACCTCCACCAGAATATTAACGTTGTGGCGGGTGGCGAAAGGCTCCTTCGCGCCCTTGATGTGCCGGATATGGCGGGTGATGTAGCCGCCGGGCATGTATTCAAACGCCTCCACCGCGCCGCCGGTGGCCTGTTGCAACCTGTTGAGCAGCGTCAGCGCGTCGGGCAAAGACGGGCTGGCCACCATCGCGGTGGCATAGGCGCGGGGTTTGGGCGACAGCTTCATCACAGCGGCGGTGATCAGGCCCAGCGTGCCTTCGGCCCCGATCATCAGCTGTTTCAGATCGTAGCCGGTATTGTCCTTATGCAGCTCGCTCATCAGATCCATGACGCGGCCATCGGGCAGCACCACCTCAAGCCCCAGACACAGCGCGCGCGTATTGCCGTAGCGGACCACGTTGGAGCCGCCCGCATTTGTCGACAGCACGCCCCCGATCATGGCGGAGCCGCGCGCCCCGAAGGTGAGCGGGAAGACCAGATCATGGGCGTCGGCGGCCTCGTGCAGGGCGGTGAGAACCACGCCTGCCTCGACCACGGCCAAGCGGGCGTCGGGGCGGATTTCACGGATGGCATTCATGCGCGCAAGCGAGATCATCACAGCGCCTTCCGCATAGGCCCCGCCGGACAGCCCGGTATTGCCCGAGACGGGCACAATCGGCTGGTTGGCAGCGGCGCAGGCTTTGATGGTGGCGGAGACCTCGCCGGTATTGGCGGGACGGACCACGGCGAGGGGTTGGGAGACGTATTTCCCGGTCCAATCGCGCCCATAGGGGGCGGCGTCTTTTCCGGTCAGGACATGGGCCTCGCCGAGCAGCGATCTGAGTTGTTTCAGCAGGTCCATCTGTGCCTCATTCGTCTACGTGACGGCCAGCGGGCGATTCCCGCTTGACCCGGGCATCTGCTTTTCATATCCCCCGCCCATTGGCGTTATAGCTCAGTTGGTTAGAGCGAACGACTCATAATCGTTAGGTCGGTGGTTCAAGTCCACCTAACGCCACCAGAAAGCCCGTGCATCATGATGCGCGGGTTTTTTGTTATCTGGGGGACCAGTGGACGCCTGCGGGCGGGATGGTTTCGCCCTGATAGGTCGCAGGCTCCAGCCCGTAGTTGAATGCGAAAACATGGGTGTCGGTGCGGCGCAGGCGCAGGCCGTTTTCCAGTTGATCCGTGGGGATGTTCTGCTCGGCGCAGAGATCTTCGAGGATGCGGGCGAGGGCCGCCTCATCAAGCCATGCGGTCAGGTAGCGCAGCGGGCCGTCGCCAATAAGGACAGGGTCGCCGGCCCGGGTGGTTTCGGCGATATGCTCGGATGTCTCGACATGATCCAGCCAATGACGGATGGCCCCGCCTTTTTCCAACGGACGGTCCATATCGGCGCGGAAGGTTTCCGAGCGCGTGATGGTCAGCCCGAGGCCGGGCAGGTTGGGGGGCAAGGGCTCCGGGATGGTCAGCTCAGGCGTTTTGGAGTTGGCGCGCGGGCCGATCAGCGCGGTGCCTTTGTAGCTTGTCAGCGCGGAGGCGAGCCTGTCCGACAGCGCCAGAATGCCCGGCGCGAGAACCAACTTGTAGCCCGACAGGTCCGAGGTATCCGGCGGCACGATATCCACGTCGAGGCCCAGCTTGCGCAGGCCGCGATAGGTCTCGAAGACCAGCCGAAAATAGTCGAAGCCCGTGCCTTGCGGCTGCACCTCCCAGCCCCAGGCGGAGGCATAGTCAAACACCAGCGCGACCTGGGCCTGCGCGGTGCCTGCTTCGGGCATTTGCGCAAGCTCTCCGGCGACCTGCGCGGCCTCGGCCAAGGCGAGTGCGGGGGCACGGTCGGGGCGCAAGAGCCCTGCGTGCATCTGCTCTTGGGCAAAGGGCGCCTGACGCCAGCGGAAATAGCACACGGCCTCGGCCCCATGCGCAAACGCCTCCCATGCCCAGAGCCGACACATGCCGGGCAGGGGTGCGGGGTTCACAGGGGCCCAGTTTACGGGGCCGGGCTGTTGTTCCATCACCCACCAGCGGCCTCGACCCACCGCGCGGTAGAGGTCATGGTGAAAGGCCTGAAAATCCGGGTCGCCCTGCTGCGCATAGGCGCGTTTATGAGCGTCACCCTCTTCGAGACGATCCTCAAGGAAGCCAAGCGGGTAGCTGTCCCATGACGCGATATCGAGATCCGCGCCCACGTCGAAATGGTCGAACTCGGTGACGCGGCCCATATAGTTGTGAATGACCGGCGCGTCTGA
>CALFWN010000022.1 GCA_937928335.1 uncultured Litoreibacter sp.
ACCGTTTCAATCAGCCGGTCCGCAAGCGTGCGGTAGAAGGGCTGGTCTTCATTATGCAGCATGAACCCGAACCGCACCAAAGGCAGATCGGCACTCAGTTTCTGTTTGATCAGATTGGTCGCATGATAGCCGATCCGCTGCGCGGCTTCCGACACACGGCGGCCCGTCTCTTCTCGCACAGGCACATTGCCCGCAATCACCCTGTTGACGGTTGCAACGCTGACGCCAGCCTCCCGGGCGATATCCTTGATGGTGGGTCGACGCATCTGTTTTGGGTCCAATCAGGCTGGGAACTCTCGCAGCTGACTATCATGAATGATACAATTCCGTCGATCCGAAAGCCGCTTCCCGCGCGCCGGATGCGCCCTCAGCCCCGGCTTTTCCAGCGCAATCTGGAGGGCAACATAGGGCTGATCCGCGGCGTTGTTCCCGTTTCCGGGCGGCTGCGTGTGCGCAGAACGGGGCTTTCGGAAACCTTCGAATTGCTTTCCCGCAGCACAATATAGAGCCCGCTGGCAATGATAATGGCAGTGCCCAGAAGCGTGCCGCCATCCGGCACTTCGTCGAAGAAAAAGAAGCCATATGCCGTGGCCCAGATCATCTGCGAATACTGCATCGGGGCGACAATAACGGCCTCGCCAGAATTATACGCAGCGATCAGAAACCGGCCCGCGACCCACGCAAAGACCGCAACAACGCCGACCCGCCCAAGGTCCCCAATGGGCATCGGCTCATAGACGAGCGGCAGCAGCGCGGCCATGATCAGGAAATTGGCCATCATCGGGTAGAGCATGATGACCACTGTGCGTTCTTCGCGCCCGATCTTGCGCACCACGATTGACGCAAACGCGCCGCACACAGCCGCCATAAGCGCCGCAAGATGCCCCAGCTCCAACTGGGTCTGGCCCGGGCGCAGGACGACAAGCACGCCGATCAGACCAACGAAAACCGCAATCCCGCGCCGCAGCCGGACAACCTCCCCAAGCACCGGGATGGCCATCAGCGTGATCAGCAAGGGCGAGGCAAAGATGATCGCATAGACCTGCGCCAGCGGCAGGACCGAGAACGCATAGAACGCGCAGAACCCGGTGATCACCGCCGCCACGGTCCGGGCGGCCATCCAGTAGGGATGTTTGGGCAACAGTGTCCCGCTGGTTGAATCCCGCATCAGATAAAGCGTCGCCAGCGGAAAGCTGAACAGCACGCTGAAGAACACGATCTGGATCGGGGAATACGCCCCGCCCAGCACCTTGATCACCACGTCATGCGTCGCAAAGAGGCCAAAGGCGGTCAGCGCGAACAGGACCGCCTTCAGGTTTGATGTCGTGCCGTCAGACATAAATGACGACCCCTGTCGTTAAAGGCTGTTATCCAGCGCCGCCAGAACCGCGTCACCCATCTGCGTGGTCGATACGGGCGCTTTGTCGCCCTCCTGCATCAGATCAGCCGTCCGAACGCCGCTGGCCAGAACCGCTTGCACGGCCTCTTCCAGCCGCGTGGCTTCCTCCCCGTGATCGAACGAGTAGCGCAGCGCCATAGCAAAGCTCAGGATGCAGGCGCTTGGGTTGGCCTTGCCCTGGCCCGTGATATCAGGCGCCGAGCCATGCACGGGCTCATAAAGCGCCTTGGGGCGGCCATTGGCGGCGGGTGCCCCCAGCGAGGCGGAGGGCAACATGCCCAGCGACCCTGTCAGCATCGCCGCGCAATCCGACAACACGTCGCCAAACAGGTTGTCGGTCACGATTACATCAAACTGCTTGGGTGCCCGCACCAGCTGCATCGCGCCATTATCGGCATACATATGAGACAGCTCGACATCCGAATATTCGGCCTCGTGGATCTCTGTCACCACGTCGCGCCACAGGATGCCGGACTCCATCACATTGGCTTTCTCCATAGAGCAGACCTTGTTGGACCGTTTGCGCGCCAGCTCGAATGCGGAACGGGCCACACGTGCAATCTCGCTTTCCGTGTAGCGCTGCGTGTTGACGCCAACCCGCTCATTACCCTCTTTGTGGATGCCCCGCGGCTCGCCAAAATAGACGCCGGAGGTCAGCTCCCGCACGATCATGATGTCCAGACCGGCGACGATGTCTTTCTTCAACGAGGAGAAATCCGCCAGCGCGTCAAAGCACTGTGCCGGGCGCAGGTTGGAAAACAGGTCCATCTCCTTGCGCAGGCGCAGCAGGCCGCGTTCAGGTTTCACGCTGAAATCAAGGTTGTCATAGGCAGGCCCGCCCACCGCACCCAACAAAACCGCATCGACCTCCAGAGCCTTTTGCATGGTCTCGTCACTCAGCGGAACACCGTGTTTGTCATAGGCCGCGCCGCCCACCAGATCGGTTGTGACATCAAAGGCAATGCCACGCTTTTCGCCGAACCAATCGATGATCCGCATCACCTGCTCCATGACCTCGGGGCCAATGCCGTCGCCGGGCAGAATGAGAAGAGAAGGATTGGCCATAAGAAATGCTCCGCTGCGTGTTGGTTTATTCGCCTCGGGGCCTAGCCCGCGCAGGTGAAGCGGTCAAGCCGGGGGTGCTGCGGGTCCGGCGTCATGGCCAGATTAAATCAACCCAGACGGGTTTATGAGCAGGCATATCCTCGCTTTGCTCTGCAGGCCCGCCCCAGTCCACGCCGCTTCCCACCACCTTCAGCCCGGCAGATGGCAGAACATAGTCAACCCGCAAGCTGCCGATATTGCGGCCCCAATCAACTGTGTCTTCTTCCAAAGGCCCAAGATGCGAGGGGTCCTGTACCGCACGTGGCCCGGAGCGGGGCCGGACGTCTTGCAGCGCTGGGTTTGCAAGCAGCATATGCAGCGCAGGGTTCAATCCCTCGCCATCAAACGGGTCATTGTTCAAACCGCCCATCAGCACGAAAGGGTACTTCAGCTTCGAAATATAGCTGTTCCAGAACCGCAGCTGATCGGCATTGCGCAGCCCATTGCGGTTCTCGGGCCCATCAAAGACCGGGGAGCTTGCCTGCGCGGCAAGCACATGCACGATGCCACCGGGCAAGCGGATCGGAACATCCCAGGCGGCGACGCTTTGGAGGCGAAGGACCCCCAGCTCTTGAGGCGTAAAATAAGAGAGCGGCACCTGAGCGTC
>CALFWN010000023.1 GCA_937928335.1 uncultured Litoreibacter sp.
CAATTGCTGGGATTCAGCGTCTCGCAGATCTCATAGGTCGCCGTATAGCTCCCCGCTGGCGTGCCTGCCGGCACATTCACATCACCTGTCGCCGTATCAAGGACCGGGACCGGCCCCGCCCCGATTGTTGTGAACGGCGTCAGCACGGTGATGCCCACCCCGGTCGGCCCGCCGCCGACGGTTGGCACCGTTCCGTTCAGGTCATCGGCATCGCCCGCCCCGGTTGCGGTCAGCACGTTCAGGATGCCGGTAAGCGCCACAGAGGCATCCACCGGATCCGGCAGGATATCGTCATTGGCCGCGATCGTGGCGGTCGCAAACGGCGTGCTGGTCGGGTCATCATTGCCCGCCCCGCCGCCCGGCGTGCCGACGCCGTCGCCATCGCCAGAATTGGTACTGTCAGACAGATCGCTGACCGCACCGCCGCCCGGCGTGGTGCCTGCGCCCGTGGCTTGGTTGTCCACCATGCCCGCAACCAGGTCTGCCGCCACCAGGCTATAGGTGGCCGTATAGGTCCAGGTCTCGCCGACGCTGAGGATACCGTCGCCACCGATATCAGTGGCCGCGCTCAGCACCGGGGTTGGTGTTGTGCCCGCACCGCTAAAGCCGGTTTCTGCCAGCGTCACACCAGAGAGGTCGAGATCGCCCTCGTTGGAGACCGCATAGCTGTAGGAGATCGTCTCCCCGATCTGCCCTGAACCATCGGCCGATTCATCGTTGAAGACTGCTGATTTGACGACACCGATGCCGCCTCCGCCCACGGTCAGCGACACGGTAGCCGTGTCACAGTTGGACGGGTTCAGAATTTCGCAGATCTCGTATTCGAATGTGTAGTCACCCGGCGCAGTCCCTGCGGCAACATCCACCGTGCCATCCGGGTTCAGCGTAATACCCGGAGGGGGCGGCGCGGTTGGCACCACGGTCACATCCGCTGCCGTGGAATCCGTGGGCAAGCTGTTCAGCGTATCCTCGCCAGAACCGTTATCGGCGAAGATATCGAGCACACCCGTCTGCGTCGTAGTTGCATCAATTGGTGCGGCCAGCGTGTCGTCATTGGCGACGATGGCGGCGGTGCTCAGCGGCGTGGAGGACGGGTCATCATTGCCCGCCCCGATGCCGGATGTGCCGGTCCCGTTGCCATCAGCCGGGTTGGTGCTGTCAGACAGATCACTGACCGTTGTGCCGCCGGGCGTGTCGCCCGACGCCGTGGCCTGGTTATCGACCACACCATCGGTGATGTCAGAGGCGATCAGCGTGTAGGTGGCGGTGTAGGTCCAGACCTCACCCACCTCCAGCAACCCGTCGCCATCATCACCGCCGGTAAATGAAGGGATCGGCGTGGCCCCGTTGCCGGTGAAGCCGGTTTCCACCAGCGTCACCGTGTCGAGCGGCAAGCTGCCCTCGTTGGCCACGTCATAGCTGTAGGTGATCGTCTCGCCGACCTGCGCATTGCCATCGGCGGTGATGTCGTCATTGAAGACAGCGGTTTTCAGCACGCCGATGCCGCCTGTCCCTACGGTCACGGTGACCAGTGCCGTGTCGCAGTTGGAGGCGTTGCCGATCTCGCAGATCTCGTAGCCAAATGTGTAGGGCCCGGCCGCCACACCGGCTGCCACATCAACCGTGCCATCCGCATTCAACGTGAAACCGGCAGGCACCGGGTTGGCCGGATCAGGCGCTACTGTCACCGCAGTCGCATCTGTCGCCACGGTGTTCAGCGTGTCGGTGCCACTGCCATTGTCATCAAAGATGTTGATCACGCCCACCAGCGCCGTGGTCGTGTCAATCGGATCAGCGCGCACGTCGTCCTGGGCCACAATCGTCGAGACCGCCAGCGGCGTGTTGGTCGGCTCGTCATTGCCAGCCCCCGGCCCCGGCGTACCCACCCCGTCGCCATCGGCGGGGTTTTCACTGTCGGACACATCCGACACGGTGGTCCCTTCAGGCGTCGTGCCGCTGGCGGTGGCAGAGTTGCCAACGGTGCCCGCGTCAATATCGGCCTGCACCAGCGCATAGGTCGCGGTGAAGATCCATGTCTCGGTGGTTTCCAGCACCAGATCGCCATCATCGCCGCCGGTCAGCGACGGAGTGGGGGTTGTGCCTGCGCCGGTGAAGCTGGTCTCGCTCACGCCCACGCCGCTGAGACCGAAATCGCCCTCATTGGTCACCGAATAGGTGTAGGTGATGGTTTCACCCACCTGCGCGAACCCGTCACTGTTCTGGTCGTTGAAGGTGGAGGCCTTGGTCACCCCGATGCCTTCCGCGCCCACGGTGAAGCTGACCGTCGCGGTGGAGCAATTGGTCGGGTTGGCAATCTCGCAGAGGTCATAGTCAAAGCTGACAAGTCCCGGGGCCAGCCCCGGCCCGACATCAACGGTGCCATCCGCGTTCAGCGTCACGCCGGGCGGCGGCGGGTTGGCTACATTGGGCGTCACGGTGGTTGTGGCCGTTGTCGCGGGGCTGCCAGCCAGCGTATCACCGCCCGACCCGTTGGAGACAAACACGTTCAGGATCGCTGCCTCCCCTGCACCCGGCTCCACCGGGGCAGCCCGCGTGTCGTCGCGCGCAACAATCGGCGGGGCCGCAAATGTTGTGGACGTCACGTCATTGTTGTCCGCGCCATCGCCCGGCGTCCCGGTGCCGTCACCATCTGCCGGGTTCGAGCTGTCAGACAGATCGCTAACCGACACGCTATCGGGCGTCGTGCCGCTGGCAGTGGCCTGGTTGTCAACACCGCCCGCGGTGATATCAGCCCCCTCAAGGGTGTAGTCGACCTCATAGGTCCAGGTCTCCGTGACCTGCAAGATACCATCACCATCATCGCCGCCCGTCAGCACCGGCACCGGAGTTGTGCCTGCGCCGGTAAAGCCGGTCTCGACCAGCGAGACGGAGAGCACAGGCCTCTGCCCCAGATTGGTCAGCGTATAGGTATAGGTGACCGTCTCACCGACCTGCGCAAACCCGTCGCCGCTTTCGTCATTGAAGACGGATGCTTTCACAAGGCCAATGCCGCCATCCAGAGACAGAAGCGTCGGCGTGCCCGGCCCCCCGGAGGCAGCGCCGCTGTCATCCGTGGTGCGCGTCCCGACCTCATCTGTCCCGGCCCCCGCCGCAAGGTTGTCCAGCGTCGCAGGCCCACCGGCCACGTTAGGGTCCAGCACCGCGGTAAACGTCACCGTCAGCACGTCATTGACCCCCAGCAGGCCATCGGTTCCCGACAATATATCTGGATTGCCAGAACCATCAAAAGCCGGTGCAGCGGCGCTTGGTACGGCAGCGGTGGTGTCATTGCCCACCAATGAAACCCCGGCATTGTCGGTCACGGAAATCCCGACAGCACCGGAAATCGACTGAAACGCGGCCCCGAAATTTGCAGGATCCGCCAGATTGTCGGTGATCTGGAGATCGTCAAGATCAGTATCGCCCACATTGGTCGCGGTGATCGTCACCGGCACCGAAACCGTGCCACCAGCGCCCGAGACCGGCGTACCAAAGCTCTTGACCACATCCAGCGCGGGCGCGAGCGTCGGCGCGCTTGGGATCTCTGTTGTTGTTATGTCATCCTCGTCAAGATCACCCACATCCCCACCGTCACCGGCATTCGCACTGTCGGACAGGTCAGTGACGTCATCGAGCCCGGCGGTCCCACCTTGCGGGGTGGCGCGGGCCGTGGCTTGGTTGTCGATGGTGGAAAGCGCAAGATCGCCCGCTTCCAAAGCATATGTCGCCCGGAAAGTCAGCGTCTCGCCCTGCGGCAAAAGCGCGGCGGTCGCACCGCCTGTCCCGGACACAAAAACCGGCGTTGGCGTCGTGCCCGTACCTGTAAACGTGGTCTCGTCGACCGTGACATTGGCCAAAGGCACGTTGCCGTTATTCGTGACCAGATAGGTATAGGTAATTTCATCACCGGCCCCGATAATGCCGTTCCCGCCCAGATCGAGCGATGACGACTTGGTCATCCCGATATCGGGCCGCGCCCAAGCGTGATCGGAGTGCTGCAAAGTCACCGTCCCGGTGCGGCCGTTATTCTTCCCTGTCGGGTCGAAGCGCACTTCATCAACCGCCGTCCCAAGCGGCAATGCAACAGTGAAGAACTCCTGACTGTTGTCGTTCCCCGGCCCTTCAGCCTCCAGCGTGCCGCCCGGATTGGTGACATTCACATTCGTCCCCTGAGAGGTCACCACCGACAGATCCACCGGCACCTGCACGCCGCGCAGCAGGAACGTGACGGTCGTCTGGTCCCCGTTATCCAATCCGTCCATTCGGAACTGGAACCCATAGACGGGCTGCGAAAACTCGTAAGTGTAGGTCGCAAAATTGGTCGTCAACGACGTTGTCCGGTCGGGCTGGAACTGCAGCTCAGAGCCGCCATTGAAGCGCAACCCGCTGCGCCAGCGTGGGGTCGGGCCCTCAAGGGTCGCGATAAAGTCAAACGTGACACCCTGGTTCAGCCCCAACCCGGGGAGCGTCGCATCGCCGGTTGAGTTGGTGCTGGTGCCAGCAAGGTTGCTGGTGTTGATCGGGAATGCGCCGTTGATATTGGGCGGCGAGGTCACCTGGGATTGCGCCGCCGAGACGCAGAGCAGGATAGCGGCCATCACCACGACCAGAGAGCGAGATAGCCAAGTGAGTGAATTCACCGCCGAAAGGCCAGACCGAAACCGACCCTGAGCGTTTGAATTGGACATACCTGTGGCGGCAGGTTCATAGCGCAAATTCATATTTTTCTCACCCGTTAACGGCACCCGTCGCCGCATATTTTTATCTGGGCCCTGCCTCTGGCTTCCGGTGTCATCCACCACGCACTACTCATACTTATCGGAAGCAAACATTACCCAGGCCAGCGTTTTGCTGGCGTTTATACTTGTAACGAAGGTCACGAAATCGTGTCCCAAGCAAAGGGGAAAAATCGGGACTCCGCGGCCGCCCATCAATGACCAGATCGAACTGTGACTAATTTACATCATATCTTGATGTGTGAGATCAGAGGGCCGCACCTACCGCACGCTTCAAGCTGCGCTATGTGCATTAAAGTATGAGGGTTTATTGGCTTTCCCGCATCAGGGTCACGTCGAAACCCACCCTGAGGAAGGCGTCGCGGACCTTGCCCGAGAGCTCCATCCCGTCGGGAAATTCTGACGCAGGCGTCAACGTATAGCTCATCACCAGATCCTCGCGGACCCCAAAAACGGTGTCCTGATCGAGATATGGGTCATCATCGGGAAAGATCTCGGTCACGAGGGATTTGAACCCCGGCGCGGTGACGATGTAGTGCAGATGCGACGGACGCCACGGGTGACGCCCACAGGCACGCAGAATGTCACCGACCGGCCCATCAGAGGGCACCGTATATTCGACCGGCTTCACGGTCGTAAATGCGTAGCGCCCATCATCGCCCACGGTCATCAACCCGTGGAAGGAGAACGTGTCCTGCTCAAGGTCCTGACTGGCATAGAGTCCATTTGGTGCGGTCTGCCAGATATCGAGCTGAGCGCCCGGGATCGGATTGCCCTCGGTATCCTTAATCACGCCTTCGGCCAGCAGCATCGGCCCGCCATAATGGCGCTTCATATCGCCGCCATAGGCCAGTGGCGGCGCGCCCGACACATGAAACGGCCCCAGCACAGAGGAGGATGTGGCACCTTCGCTGGAATGCAGCATGTCAACGAGCGAGGACAGCCCCAGCACATCGGAGGCCAGCACGAACTCGTGACGGTCCTCGGTCTCGACCGCGGCGCAGCCCTCAAGGAACGCGATGCCGCGACGCCATTCTTCATGGGTCAGGTTGGTCTCCCGCGCGAAATCATGGATGTGCCTGACCAGCGCGCCCATGATCTCGCGCATCCTTGGGTCGGTCTCGTCGGAAAGATAACCCATGAAGACGTCGGTGATATTGTCCTTGGTGACGTTGCGCATGACTGGGACTCCTTACAAGAGAGCGAGGCTGAGGATCGGGAATTCGATCAGGATGAACAACACAATCAGCATGACGAAGGCGAAGGGCAGCGCGCCCATGAAGACATCCTTGAGCGAGATACGGTCATCATTGATGGTCGATTTGATCACAAAACAGGATATGCCCAGCGGCGGCGTCAGCAGCCCGATCTCGGCACCCACAACGGTCACAATGCCGAACCAGATCAGCGACATGTCCATCGCCTCGACAAGCGGCAGAAACAGCGGCACCACGATCAGAATGATCGACGCCGTGTCGAGCAATGTGCCCAGAAACAGCATCAGCAACACGTAGATCAGCATGATCGTCCAGAACGACGCGGCGTTGCCTGCCAGCAGGTCCTGCAATTGGTTTGGCAGCCCGGCAAGACCCAGCATCCGGCTGTAGATCGAGGCGGCCGTGATCAGAAATAGGATGGCAGCGGTGATATGACCGGTTTCCAGAAGCGCATCCCAAAACGCACGCGGCGACATGGATTTGCGCAGCACAGCGATAATCAAGGCAACAAGCGCCCCGGTGGCACCTGCCTCAACGGCCGTAAGCCAACCCGTGTAGATGCCACCCAATACGACAATGATCAGCCCCAGCGTCGGCAGGGTCTTGGAGGCGATCTCCCCGCGTGACATCCATTCGGTGTCCTGCACCACCCGCCCACCGACAAAGGCAGGGGTGTAGCGGCCCATGAACCAGATCGCGCCAACATAGGCGATGGCCAGCATGATGCCGGGAATGACGCCTGCGAGGAACATATCGCCCACCGACTGCTCGGAGACGAAGGAATAGATGATCAACATCGCCGAGGGTGGGATGATCATGCCCAGAACCGACGACCCGGCCACCACGCCCACGGCGAAGCGCGGGTTGTAGTCTTGCGCCAGCATCTGCGGCACGGAAACCTTGGTGAAGACGGAGGCCGACGCGATGGAGGAGCCGGTGACGGCGGCAAACACCGCATTCGCGCCGACCGTCGCCATGCCGATCCCGCCTTTGACCTTGCGAAACCGCATGGTCATCACCTCGTAGATATCGCGCCCGAGCCCCGCCTTGCTGACAATCAGCCCCATAAAGGTGAAGAGCGGGATCGTGGCGAAGCTGTATTCCATCGCGCTGTCGCCGACCGCAACCTTCAGCAGGTTCAGCGCCAGCGTGAAATTGTCCCGCATGATCCAGATCGCCAGAAACGACACCACGCCAAGGGCCACCGGGATATAGACCCCGGAATAGATCAGAAAGACGATGGCAACGACCGAGATCAGGCCGATCTCGATGGGGGTCATGAAGGGGGCTCATCATGTTCGGGCGTGCGGACCAGCTGCGGGCGATCCTGCGCGGTGATGACCTTGAGCACAAAGATCAGGCATGACAACGCAGTGCCCAGCGTGATCACCAGCTTCACCGGCCACCAGGGCAGCGTGAACAGCCCCGGCACCCCGGAATAGTCATTCGTGCCCCACATATGCAGAAACTCGGGGAAGGTGATATAGGCGATCAGCCCCATGAAAATGGCAGAGATCGCATTGATGATGCGCCGCAGATTGGCCGTCAGGCCGGGGCGTCGGTGGTGAAGCAGGTTCAAAAACCCGTCCGAGCGTGTCAGCCGGTCCACCCGGACCACATCGGCCAGTTGCAAGAAGACGATCAGCACAACCGAGAATTGCACGATCTCGTAAGTGCCTTTGAGCGGCGCAGAGAACACCCCGCGGGCGATCACATCGACATTCAGCACCACCACCAGCGCCAGCACGACCAGCGTGCCCAGAGCGTTGGAGGCGATGGCGAGGGTGTTGGCGACCCGCGACAGGCCCCCCAGAGCGGTTTTCAGCATGAAGATGCCCTTTCTCGGGTCGCCAACAGATTACTTCGCGTTCCAGTCGCGCACGCCGGTAAAGCCTGCGGCTTCCAGCTTGCCCAGATATGCCGTCAGCATCTCGGAGCCCGCCTCGCCATTCGCATTCAGCGTCTCGGCCCATTCCTGCGCCACATTGGGCATCGCATTGGCCCAGGCCGCACGATCCTCGGCAGAGACCTCGACAATGGTGCCGCCCGCCTCGACATAGGCCGCCGCAGAGGCCGCAGCGCGATCCATCGCGATCCCGGCCAGATGGTCGCGGTAGTCAATCGCCACCTCTTGCAACACAGTCTTCACCGCGTCAGGCAGCTTGGCCCAGTAATCCGCATTGACGGTGATCGTCTTGGAATTCACCGCGCCGAGATCGGCTTTCAGCATATAGGGCGCCACCTCGGCGATCTTGAAGGTCTTGGCGGCCTCGGGCCACAGCATCCCGCAATCCACCAGCCCGGTTTGCAGCATGTTGTAGAAATCCGTCAGCCCGCCACGCACCCCGGCAGCCCCTTCAATGCCTTCGAGATAACGCAGGTTCAGCCCGGCCCCCGCGATTTTCTTGCCTTCAAGATCGGCAACCGAGGACACCTCGGAGGTGCAGAAGACCTGATAGGTGTCGAGCACCACGCCGGTCGCCAGATAGACCTGGTTCTGCGCGGCAAACTCGTTGTTCATCGCCGGGAACTCACGGGCAATCTCGTCCACGGCCTTGGCCACCGCGCGGGCGTCAGAAGCCACGAAAGGTGTCGAGCCGGAGATGCCCTGACTGGGCAGTTTCGAGGAGTGGAAGATCGTTGTCACGATCCCGATATCGCCCAGACCCAGCTGCACGCCCTCAAGCACGCCTTTGGGTTTGACGATGGAGCCGCCGTAATTTTCCTGCCAGCTCATCTTGTAGGCGCCCGCCTCGGCCAGCCGCTTGTCGACCTCGGGGATAAAGAAGTTGGTGAACTCCTTCACCCACAAGGCCCGGTCGGGGTAGCCGTCGATCACCACGGCAGACAGGGTTTCCTCTGCCACGACCGGCATCGCCGTCAGCGTCGCAAGAGCCGCGCCCGCGATTGCGTTCTTTGTCCAATTCAACATGTTCTTCCTCCCAGAATTCGGGCCGAGGCCCGGTTGAGTTATGTGTTTGTCTTCACCCAGTTGACGGTCAGGTTGGTTCCCGACGCTTCAAATAATTTCGAGATTGCGCAGTATTTCGACGTCTCGACCCCGACCCTGATGAGGTCTTCCTGACTGGCCTTGGTGTCGCAATTCACCGTCAGCGTGATCTCGGGAAATGGCAGGTCGATCTCTTCCTCCAAGAGCACGCCACGCCGGTCAAACTGGCAATTTGCGTCGATTGTCATCGCCCCCAGATCGACGCCCAGCTTCTGCGCATTCTTATGCCCGATGACATTTGTGCAGGCGATCAGGGCCGTCATCGCGGCCTCTGTCGGGCTGGGGCCAAGATTGGTGCCACCGCGCTCAATCGGCTCGTCAATCACCACATTCAGGTCACGTACCGTGATTTCGGTCCGCGCATGGGTGGGGCATTCCGCACGGGTGCGGTAGGTGACGACGGTTTTCATTTTGACGGCCATATCGGTCCCCCCTCAAGCGTAGCTGCAAACCTGGTCAAACGCGAAACGCGGCAGCTTCTGGAACAGCGCCGTTTCATCCGCGTAGCCGATATTGCACAGGAAATTGGATTTCAGCGATGTCCCTGCGAAAAACTCTTCGTCGACAATCGCGTTGGAGAAGCCTGACATTGCGCCCACATCCAGCCCCACGGCTCGCGCGGCAATCATGAAATACGCCCCCTGCAACGTGCCGTTGCGAAAGGCGGTGTCCTCGCAATAGGCCTCCTTGCCATCAAAGAGGTGGCGGCGATCCTCATGCGGGAACAGAAACGGCAGCTCATGCCAGAAATTCATGTCATGCGCGATGATCGCGGTCACCGGCGCGCCCATCATCTTGCCGACATTTGCAGGCTTCAGCGACTTTGCCAGCCGCGCCTTGCCTTCGGGCGTCTTCACAAAGACGAACCGCGCGGGCAGCGTGTTCATGCTGGTTGCGCCATTGATGGTGATGTCGAAAATCTCTTCCAGCAGGCCGTCAGGGATCGGCTTGTCCGTCCACGCATAATGTGACCGCGCGTCGCGCAGGATAAGATCAATCGCGTCATCCGGGAGGCGATCAATCCGTGCCCGCAAATCGCGGTGCCCTTGCTGGGCAGCGGCGCGCAGGGCCGTAAGCGCGTCTGCGGCGAGTGCGTTCATGCCTTGGCCTCGTCGATGATCGGGCTGGCACAGATGCCGATGCCTTCAATCTCGATCTCAACCGTTTCGCCGGGGCGCAGCCAGCGCGGGTTGGGCTTTTTCGCGTGCCCGACACCGGGCGGCGTGCCAAGCGCGATCAGATCGCCGGGAGCCAGCGTGGTATATTCAGACACAATCGCCATGATCTTGCGCACGCCCCAGATCATGTTTGCGGTGTTCGAGCTTTGCAGGATCTCGTCGCCCACGCGGCTTTCGATCTTCAGCCCGGAGGCCCCCTCCGGCACCTCGTCGCCCGTCACCACGAAAGGACCGATTGCGCCGGTATTGTCGAAGTTTTTGCCCGGCGTCCATTGATGCGTCTTGCGCTGGTAGTCGCGCACCGAGCCGTCATTGAAGACCGTGTAGCCAAACACATGATCCAGCGCATGGGCCTCGGAAATGTGACGCCCGCCTTTGCCGACGATCAGCATCAGCTCGGCCTCGTAATCCAGCTTGTCAGAGCATGTCGGGCGCACCAATGGCTGCCCGGCCGCCATAATCGACGCTTTCGAGCGCATGAACAGCGCCGGATAGTCAGGAATGTCGTAGCCGCCTTCCTTGATATGGTCGGTGTAGTTCAGACCAACACAGATGATCGCGCCGGGGTCACGGATGGGCAGCGCGGGTGTGATGGACGAGGTTTTGACGGAAGGCGCATCAGCGATTTTCCGGGACAAGGACGCGGCCAAACCGGGATTTGCAGCGAGCGCGGACAGGTCATGACCGATCTTGGGTTCGATGGCAGTGATATTGACCGCCTCGTCACCGTTGACCGCAAAGACGGCCGTGCCGTTTGCGGCCTCCCCCACCAGATATTTCATGCTCTTATCCTTGTCAGTTTCCCAAAAAACTGCCTACAATCTGCGCAGGTGTCAATAAATATCGATATTTTGGAGAGCGCGATGGTCGCTTGGTCGGAATACAAGTCACAAGCCAAATCCCGAGGCGCCCTGGCGCTGGAACTTTATGTCGCCATCTCGACCCCGGCGCAGGAGCCGCAGGATGTGAAAGCCACCCTGCCCGACCACCTTTCCTATCAGGCAGAGCTTGAGCGCAAGGGCCAGCTTGCCTTTGCGGGGCCGATGTCTGACGAGACGGGGGAGCATATGCAAGGCATGGGGCTGATCATCTACCGCGCCGAGAGCCTTGAGGCGGCCCGCGCTCTGGTCGAGGCCGACCCGATGCACCTCTCTGGCGCGCGAACCTTTACCTTGCGTCGGTGGATGATAAACGAGGGCTCAATGACGCTGAGCGTTGGGTTGTCCACAAACGCAGCGGTCCTGAGCTAGCATCGGAACAGCCATGAACATGATCGACACGCAGACCGGCAAGGAAACCTCCGCCACGCGGACCGCCTATCTGAGCGTGCGCAACATGATCCTGACGGGCGAGCTGCCGGCAGGCCAGAAGATCAAGATCGAGCATTTGCGTGGCAAGCTGGATATGGGGGCCTCACCGGTGCGCGAGGCACTGAGCCTGCTGACCTCCGACATGCTGGTGGAACGGATTGACCAGCGCGGCTTTCGCGCAGCCGCCGCCAGCCCGGAAAACTTCGCGGAAATCCTGAAGCTGCGCTGCGCGCTGGAAGACATGGCCCTGCGCCAATCCATTGCCCTTGCCACACCGGATTGGGAAGAAAAGCTGGTTCTGGCGCATCACCACATGACCCGCGCCACCGGCACGGCGCAATTCGAAGAGGCGCATAAGACCTTCCACAAAACACTACTCAGCAACGCCGCCTCCCCGATGATGGAGCGCTATTGCGACCAGCTCTATGACCTTAACATCAGATACCGCAATCTTGCGGCGAGCGAGCCCAATTACCAAAGCCGCGACATTCCCGCCGAGCACAAAGACATCTTCGATGCCGCCATCGCCAGAGACGCCGATGCCGCATCTGCCGCCTTGCTGAGCCACTACCGGCTGACCGGCGAATATCTGGCGTTGCAGCTGACAGGGCTGTAGCGCAGCGCAACAGACATGAACGAGACCAAAGCCCGTGACCAATATTCTATTTGATGCGCTTTTTGCGCGACATGCGCAGAACGAGGCGACCTTTCTGACGCTCGATGACGGCGCGAGCCTTAGCTATGCGGGCTTCGTCAAACGGGTGGCGCAGCTGGCCCATGCGATTGTCAGCGCCGGGGTGTCGCCCGGCGACCGGATCGTCGTGCAGGCCCCGAAGATGCTGGACACTATTGCACTTTACGCCGCTGCCGTGCAGGCGGGCGCGGTCTACCTGCCCCTGAACACTGCCTATACCCAAAGCGAGGTCACCTATTTCATCCAGGACGCCTCCCCGGCCCTGATCGTGTGCGACGCCCGCAATGAGGACGACATCCGGCAAATTGGCGACACGCCGGTTCGGACGCTTGCACCTGATGGCAGCGGAACCTTGTCGCAGGCGGCAGACGGCCTGCCTGATGCGTTTGACACGGTGCCTCGGCGTGCGGAGGATTTGGCGGCGTTGCTGTATACCTCGGGCACGACGGGGCGCTCAAAAGGCGCGATGCTGAGCCACAGGAACCTGCTGTCAAATGCCCGGACCCTGACCGAGTTGTGGCAGATCACGGATCAGGACCGGCTGATCCACGCCTTGCCGATCTTTCACACGCATGGGTTGTTTGTGGCGATGAACACCGCGCTGCTTGCCGGTGCGCAGGTGCGCTTCATGGCGGCGTTTGACACAGGCGCGATCATTGACGAGCTGCCAAAATCCACACTGCTGATGGGCGTGCCGACCTTCTACACCCGCCTGCTGGACGACCCGCGCCTGACCAAAGACCTGACGGCGCATATGCGGCTCTTCGTGTCGGGGTCGGCCCCGCTTCTGGCGGAAACCCATGCAGCTTTTGAGGCCCGCACCGGCCAGCGCATTCTGGAGCGCTACGGGATGACGGAAACCAACATGATCACGTCAAACCCCTATGACGGCGCGCGGGTCGCAGGCACGGTGGGCTTTGCGCTGCCGGGCACCGAGGTCGCGATCACCGAGAACGGCAAGCCTGTGGCTGACGGCGAGATCGGCATGATCGAGACCCGCGGCGACAACGTGTTTCAGGGCTATTGGAACATGCCCGAGAAGACCGCCGAAGAGCTGCGCGAAAACGGCTTCTTTATCACCGGCGATCTGGGCGTGAAGGACGCTGAGGGTCGCGTGTCAATTGTCGGACGGCAAAAGGATCTGATCATCGCGGGGGGCTACAACATCTACCCCAAGGAGCTGGAAGACGTAATCAACGAGGTGGACGGCGTGCTGGAAAGCGCCGTTTTCGGCATGCCGCATCCCGATTTTGGCGAAAGCGTTCTGGCGGCGGTGGTGCTGGAGGACCCGGAGCTGACACCGGAGGGCATTGCTAGGGCCGTCGAGCCCCAGCTGGCGCGGTTTAAGCGTCCACGTCGCTACATTGTATTGGAGGCCCTGCCCCGCAACACGATGGGCAAGGTACAAAAGAACGTGTTGAGGGCGGAGCACGCATAGGGCTTACGCGACTAACGAACGACGTAGACCGAGCATTTTGCGTGCCGCACGACACGCGCCGCGTTTGGGCCCAGCAGATAATCGGCGAGATCGGCCTTATGCGCGCCCACCTCGATCAGCACAGGTTCGATTTTTCTGGCGAGGCTGAGCACCTCCTCATAGGCGCGGCCTGTGGCCACAACATGCCT
>CALFWN010000024.1 GCA_937928335.1 uncultured Litoreibacter sp.
CGCGAGCGTGCCGCCAATCTGTCCTGCGCCGATAAGGGCAATCTTGGGTCTGGCCATATCACATGGTCTCCAGTCGGTTTCGGTTGGGCGGAGGCGTAGCGGGTTGACCGGGCTCACGCAAGGGTGCCGCAGTGCAGCGCAGCCGTGATGCCTGCGCAAAAGCGCGGCCGGGCAAATGGAAAGCCCAGAAAAATAAGGGCTCTGACGCGCGCGTGCGATATGGCGTGTTGTTACAAACGTGATTTGCATGGGGTCGTTGAACGAGGTTCAGCTTTGCTTTCACGCGCTGGTCACGGGAATCGCCGTAGGGGCCTCCGGCGGCGATCTATTTGCTCAGCAAAGGGGATGGGGAAGACCACCTATCAGGTGACCACGATGCTGGCCTTCTGGGCGATCAACGCAATGAAGGCTGTGCCTTACGCGTTTCTGGGGGTGTTCACGATCGAGACGTTCAATGCGGGGCTGATCCTTGTCGGCCCGTTCCTTTTGGGCTGCGCCGTTGGCGTCTACGCGCACCGGGCTTTGCCGGAACGCGTGTTTTTTCTGATCACCTATACGCCGTTGCCGGGCGCAGGCAGCAAGCTGATCTATGACGGGCCAAGCTAGGCCGGGTCGCCCATTGGGGGCAGCTCTTCACCGAGCCGCTCGAACGCGTGGCCATCGGCCACCAGGCAGGTGACGCCATCGGGGCGTGTCAGGGTGATGGTCCAGGTGCCGGTCTGGGTGGAGGCGAAGACCTCGACCACCGTTCCGTTTGCGACCATACCGATGGATTGACGGGTTTCGCTGAAATCGGAGGCGAGGCGTTCGATCACCGCCGCGCGCGGGGCGCATCGGTTTTGTTGCTGGGCCTGGCTTGCATGGGTTGCTGCGAGCATGGCGACAAAGCCGAAGGACAGGGCGAAAAGTTGCTGTTTCATGGAACTACCTTTGCTGTGAGCGCGAGGCGCGCCCTTTGGTAGGTCTTGATCAAACACACAAGGCGGGTCGCACGGCTCGTGATGGGAATGCGTCATCTTGGGCCGCGCCGTCTGAGGCAATCTGCGACGGCTCAAACATGGCGCGATGAAGGACAACCCCGCGTTAAGGGCGCGCGCGGTGCCCGGGCCTTCGGCGCAACACCGCGTCGTTCTGCGATGCAGCAAAAGCCGCTTGCAGTGGGGCTTGGGCTGTGGTGGATAACAAAATAACAAAAACGAGGGGTCATCCTTATGCAAACTTACGCGAACCCATGCAGATCCGTGCTCTATATCCCCGGCTCGAAACCTCGGGCGCTGGAAAAGGCGCAAGGTCTTGCGGTGGATGCCATTATCTTTGACCTTGAGGACGCGGTCTCCCCGGATGAGAAGGTGAGCGCCCGGCGGCTTTTGGCAGATACGCTGAGACATGCGGAATACGGCCCGCGCCGCCGGATTGTGCGGATCAACGGGTTTGACACGGAATGGGGCGTGGATGACCTGACGGCGTTGGCCGCGGCTGCGCCCGATGCGATCCTGCTGCCCAAGGTGAACAGCGCCGACGATATCGCAAGGCTTGCGCAGATGCTGGACGGGACCCCGCAGGCCAAAGACACCACGATCTGGGCGATGATGGAGACCCCGCGCGGCATCCTGAACGCGGCTGAAATCGCCGCTGCCCCGCGCATGGAGGGCTTTGTGCTGGGGACGAATGATCTGGCCAAGGACCTGCGCAGCACCGGGCGGGCGGCGATGCTGACCAGTTTGCAGCTATGCCTGCTGGCAGCCCGCGCCGAGGGGCTGATCTGTGTTGATGGGGTCTATAACGCCTTCAAGGATGAGGACGGGCTGCGCCGCGAATGCGCCGAGGGGCGCGATATGGGTTTCGACGGCAAGACGCTGATCCACCCGGCGCAAATCGCGATTGCAAATGAGGTCTTTGGCCCCTCCGAGACAGAGCTGGAACTGGCCCGCCGCCAGATCGCAGCATTCGAGAAGGCGCAGGCGGCAGGGCAGGGCGTTGCGGTTTTGGATGGCAAGATCGTCGAAAACCTGCATGTTGCCTCTGCACAGCGCATCCTCGCCCAAGCCGAGGCCATCGCGCGTTTGGAGGGCTAGGATATGACATTACTGATCATTGGCGTCTTGATCTGGACGTTGGCGCATTGGCTCAAACGTCTTGCGCCGGGCTTGCGTGGGGCGATGAGCGACAAGATGGGCGAGGGGTCAAAAGGCGTGATCACCGTCTTGCTGGTTCTGTCCATCGTGCTGATGGTGATCGGCTACCGGGGCGCTGAATTCACCCCGGTTTGGGAGCCGCCAGCATTTTTCCGGCATATCAACAACCTGCTGATGTTGCTGGCGTTCTACATCTTCGGCGCCAGTGCGCGAAAAGCCGACAAGGTCTGGATCGGCACCAAGATCAGGCATCCGCAGCTGGTCGCCTTCATCATCTGGGCGGTGGCGCATCTGATGGTCAACGGGGATCTGGCCTCTGTCGTTCTGTTCGGCGGGCTGCTGCTGTGGGCCGTGGCCTCGATTGGCCTGATCAACGCGGCCAGCGGGCCCTGGGTTGTGCCGCCCCGCGCGCCGATGAAATCAGAGATCATTCTTGTGGTGATTGCGCTGGTCTTGTTCAGCCTTGTCGCCGGTATTCACACTTGGCTCGGCGTCTCGCCGTTTGGAGGCTGACATGAAGCTCTACCGGTTCCTCAGCGAGGACGACAAATCCGCCTTTTGTCACAAGGTCACCGACGCGCTGAACAAGGGCTGGGAGCTTTACGGCTCTCCCACGCAGACATGGGATCACAAGGCGGGCGTCATGCGCTGCGGCCAATCGGTGGTCAAGGAAGTGGAGGGCACCTACACGCCCGACACCAAGTTGGGGGCGCATTGATGGCGAGCAAGACGACCGCCAAGACCAATGCGGGCCGCTTCTTTGAAGATTACGCCGTGGGGCAGGTGATCGCGCATGGCGTGCCGCGTACAATGTCGGGCGGGGAGCGTGCGATGTATCACGCGCTTTATCCGGCCCGGCACGCGCTTTATTCCTCGGATGAGTTCGCACGGGATTGCGGGCTGCATGAGGCCCCGCTGGACGATCTGATCGGGTTTCATACGGTCTTTGGCAAAACGGTGCCTGATGTGTCGCTGAACGCGGTGGCCAATCTGGGCTATGCGGAGGGGCGGTTCCTGA
>CALFWN010000025.1 GCA_937928335.1 uncultured Litoreibacter sp.
TATTTGGAACATTTTCGCTTGGATGGTCAGGTTATTTTGGCATGTTAATCGTCTTGTGTCTGGTTGCAGTTCTTACTGCCGTAACCTCAAGTATAACCGTACAAAGGCAAGTTAACGCCCTGCAGAATTACAAACGCTAGCAGCACCTCGGCATAGATTTTGGCCCCACGCGCCTTGGCGTGCTCATATTCCTCCAGAACCACGACACCCGCGCCTTCGCCCATGACAAACCCGTCGCGATCCGCATCCCAGGGGCGCGAGGCTTTTGTCGGGTCATCCGCATGGGCCGTCGACAGCGCCTTGCAGGCGTTGAACCCGGCAATGCCGATCTCGCAAATCGGGCTCTCCGCCCCGCCTGCAATCATCACATCGGCATCGTCCAAAGCGATCAGCCGCGCCGCGTCGCCAATGGCGTGCGCGCCGGTCGAGCAGGCCGTCACCACCGCATGGTTCGGGCCTTTGAAGCCGTAGCGAATGGAGACCTGACCCGAGACCAGATTGACCAAAGCACCGGGAATAAAGAACGGAGACACCCTGCGCGGCCCGCGCTCCTTGATCAGCACGGCGGTCTCGGCAATCGATTGCAAGCCGCCAATGCCCGAGCCGATCATGACGCCCGTGCGCTCCAGCGCGGCGCGGTCCTCGGGCTGCCAGCCCGCGTCCTCCACAGCCATCTGCGCCGCAGCCATGCCATAGAGGATAAAATCATCCACCTTGCGGGCATCCTTGGCGGACATGAAATCATCGGGGTTGAATGCGCCAGCCTCCTCGCCGCGCGGCACTTCACACGCATAGCCGGTGCCCAGATGCGAGGCATCAAATTTCTCAATGGTGCGCGCGCCGGATTTGCCCGCCAAGGCGTTCTTCCAGCTTTCCTCGACACCGCTGCCCAGCGGTGTGACCATACCCAAACCTGTTACGACGACTCGACGCATAAATGCCCCCTAATTCCGCTATCCCGAAGGTTCTGTGCCAACTTCTTATCAGCTTCTACACGCGGGGCGCGGCAAGGGAAAGTGGCGCGGCGCATTTCTGCCTGACATCGCTGCGCCGCTTCGCTCTTGCGCCTGTGCGCGAAACCGATATTCCTTGCGGTGAATACGCATTCAAGAGGCCTCCTCCGTGACCGATTTCCAGCCCGCCAAATCCGTGACCCGCGCCTATATGGCAGCCTTCGACGCAGCTCCCGCATCCGGCCGGCTGGCCACGCTCAAGGCGCACACCACGCCTGACTATCACTGGCGGGGCCTGCACCCGTTCCACGAGCAACCCGGCGCAGAGGCGGTGATCGGCAAGTTCTGGGCGCCGTTTCTTCAGGCCTTTTCCGCCCTGCACCGGCACGAGACCGTCTTCTTTGCGGGGCGAAACGATTGCGATGGCGGGGCCACGATCTGGACCTGCTCTATGGGCCATTTCAAGGCCTTGTTTGACGCGCCCTGGCTGGGCATTGCGCCCAACCGCAAGACAGTGATGATCCGCTACGCCGAATTCCACCGCATCGAGGGCGATAAGATCGCCGAGACCGCGCTCTTCATCGACATTCTCAGCGTCATCCGGCAGGCGGGGTTGTGGCCGCTGCCCCCCATGACCGCCGCCGATTTCATCGACCCCGGCCCGCTGACCAATGACGGCCAGCTCCTGAACGCTCACGACCCGTCCGAGGGGGCCAAAACGCTCGCCACCATCAACGACATGGCCTCCAACATCGCCAAGGCCAATGCCACGCTGCAAGGCAAGCCGGGCGGTCTCGGCCTGAGCCCGCGCGAGGAGATGCAGCTGACCTGGCACGAGGACATGGCGTGGTACGGCCCCGCCGGCATCGGCGCGATCTTTACCATCGACCGCTACATAGAGCAGCATCAGCAGCCGTTTCGCCGTCAATTGGCCAACCGGGTGTTCAACGGCCATGTCGCGCGTATGGCCGAAGGCAATTACGGCGGCTTCTTTGGCTGGCCCAACCTGACCGTGACCCCCACCGGCGGCTATCTCGGCCTGCCCGGCACCGGCAAGCCCGCCGATATGCGGGTGGTTGATGTCTACCGCCGCGACGGCGACAAGCTGGCCGAAAACTGGGTCTTTATCGACATGCTGCATTTCCTGAACCAGCAGGGGCTCGATGTGCTGGACCGACTGAAAGACGTGCCCCGCACCTGAAAACACAGCTGAAAAGCGTTCAGGAACCACTCCTTAACCGATACTGCTCTAGGGTCCCGGCGAAACTGTCAGAAACCGCCGAGGCCCTGATTGCACCATTTCGTCCACGCGCTGGCCGCCAGTCTTTGGCTGGCCCTCCCCGCCTTCGCGGCTCCAGAGCCGCAGGATTGCTCTGCCTTCCCCTATCTCGCTGAGCTGGTGGTGCAGATCGACACGCTCGAAACCACCCGGACACAAGCCGCCACGCTCACCGCAGCCCTGCGCATCGAGGAGCTGCGCAACAAGATCCCCACCTCCCACATGCGCACCCGGCTGGAAGACCTTGGCCTGTCGCGCCATCTCAATGAGGTCACCGCATTCCGGGTCCGCCTTGGCGCGCTGTCGCGCATTGCCCGCACAGGCGGGCGCGACGGGCTGCAACCCTATCTCTTCGGGTCGGGCTTTCAGCAATCCAAGCAACATATCCGCGAATTGCTCGACCGCATCTGCGACGATATCCCCTCAACCGATCCCTCCCGCGCGGCATGGCGCGAGATTACCCTGTGGTCCGGCACGGGCCTCGCGGCCCGCCCGCCCCTTGCCGTGACCGCCGGTTTCGGCCTGCTCACCTTCTGCGTGGCGATGCTGGCCGCGCTGCACAGCTACCGAAGATGGCGGCGACGGCGCGATAAGCGCATCGGCAAGCGGGTGGCCTGCAATATTCCCGTATCGGTGTCTTGTCAGGGCGCTGCGCAACAGACGGCGCTGGTCGATATCAGCCACGGCGGCGCCAATCTGGCGCACCGGCTGGGCCTGCATGTGGGGCAAAGCCTTGGGCTTGAATTTGGCGAAACGCGGGTAGGCGCGCAGGTCATGTGGGCCAATGACAAATTCGCCGGCGTCAAATTCGAGCGGGTCCTGAGCAGCCGCGAAATGGCAGCCGCGTTCAAACACCAGCCCGGTCCTGCGACACGCCGCAACGAAAAACGCGGCGCCCGGCTGGGCACCGCGTAACTGTTCAGACAAGCACCCCGCCTGAACCTGAGCCCGGCGGCGGGGGTGCGAAAAGCGTCTTAGGAGGCTTCTTTGATGAATTTGGCAGCGTCGCCAAATGTCTGGATGTTTTCAGCAGCATCATCAGGGATTTCGATCCCGAACTCTTCTTCGAACGCCATGACCAGCTCGACAGTATCAAGACTGTCCGCGCCCAAATCGTCGATAAAGGAGGCGTTCTCGACAACTTTGTCTTCTTCAACGCCCAGGTGCTCGACAACGATCTTTTTAACGCGATCTGCGATGTCGCTCATGATGAGTATCCTCGTATTGGGACGGGTATGCCCCGCCAGTGTTGATGGCCATTTGGCCTTAATCGCCGCCGCAAGACGGCCACCGCAGCATCGGCAAACCACCGTGCTTTGGCAAATCTCGTGCGCCTATAGCACACCAAATGGGGAACGCAAACGGTTCATGCAACCCCAATTTTACGCCGCATCACAGCATCGCCATGCCGCCATTTATATGCAGCGTGGTGCCTGTGACATAGCTGGCCCCGGGGCTCGCCAGATAGAGCACGCCGCTGGCAACCTCCTCCGGGTCCCCCATCCGGCCCGCCGGGATTTGGGTCAGAATACCCGCCTTCTGGTCCTCCGTCAGCTTGTCGGTCATTGCCGTGGCAATAAAGCCGGGGGCCAGGCAGTTTACAGTGATCCCGCGCGACGCCACCTCATAGGCCAATGATTTGGACATCCCCACCATCCCCGCTTTCGAGGCCGCGTAATTGCCCTGACCCGGGTTGCCCGTGGCCCCCACAACGCTTGAGATATTCACGATCCGCCCCCACCGCGCCTTCATCATGCCGCGCAGCACGCCTTTGCACAGCTTGAAGGTCGAGGTCAGGTTCACGTCAATCACCGAGCGAAATTCTTCATCCGACATCCGCATGAACAGATTGTCCCGCGTGATACCTGCGTTATTCACCAGCACATCCACCGAGCCCATCGCCGCGGCCGCGTCCTTGGGCAGCGCCTCCACCGCGTCAAAATCAGACAGGTTGCACGGCAGCACATGGGCGCGCTCGCCCAGCTCAGCGGCCAGCGCCTCCAACGGCTCCACCCGCGTACCCGACAAGGCCACCGTGGCCCCCGCACCATGCAGCGCTTTGGCAATCGCGCCGCCAATGCCGCCCGACGCGCCTGTGACCAGCGCATTTTTCCCAGTTAAATCAGCCATGTCTCTATCCCTCAATCGCGGCAGCCGCCGCTTTTACGTCATCCGGGCTCAGCACCGCGCGGCAGTCAATATCGCGGTTGATCCGCCGGATCATGCCCGACAGCGCCTTGCCTGCGCCGATCTCCCAAATCTCTGTCACGCCCTGCGCGCCCATCCACTCAACCGAGCTCATCCAGCGCACCTGCCCCGTCACCTGCTCGATCAGCAACTCGCGTATTCGCTCCGGCGCGTCCACGGCCTCCGCCACGACATTGGCCACCACAGGCACCACGGGCGCGGCCATCTCGACATCGCTCAAAGCCTGCGCCATCACATCGGCTGCGGGGGCCATCATCGCGCAATGAAACGGTGCCGACACGGGCAACAGCAAGGCCCGTTTCGCGCCTGCCTCCTTGGCCATGCCCACCGCGCGTTCCACCGCTGCCCTGCTGCCGGAAATCACGTTCTGCGTGGGGTCGTTCTGGTTGGCCACCTGGCACACATCGTCTCCGGCGGCCTCAGCCGCCAGCTTGCTCACGCCGTCAAAATCCAGCCCCAGCACAGCCGCCATCGCGCCCTGACCCACAGGCACTGCCGCCTGCATCGCCTCGCCGCGCTTGCGCAGCAGCCGTGCCGCGTCCGCCACGCTGAATGTGCCTGCCGCCGCCAGTGCCGAATATTCGCCCAGCGAATGCCCGGCTACAAAAGACGCGGCCTCCATGCCGACGCCTTCGGCTTTCAACGCTGCCATCACCGCCAGCGAGGTGGCCATCAGGGCCGGTTGCGCATTCTGCGTCAGCGTCAGCGCGTCCAGATCCTCGCCCCAGATGATGTCAGACAGCTTTTCGCCGAGTGCTGCATCCACCTCGTCGAATATCGCCTGCGCCTCCGGGTAGGCCTGCGCCACGTCGCGCCCCATCCCAAGCGCCTGTGCGCCCTGCCCCGGAAAAACAAATGCTCTCATGCCCTGCCCTCGTTTATTGCTTTGTCCAAATGTGTAGCCAAACCCGACTGCGCCGACAAGCAAACCCGCACAAACTCTGTGAGAGGATACAGAATTTGCGTGCTGCCCGCGCCGGTCTAAGTCACACTGGGCCGAACGACACCCGACACCCCAAACGAGAGGCCCCATGCGCAGCAATTCCATCACCACTTACGGCAGCGTCACCAAAAGCTTCCACTGGCTGATCGCCGCACTGGTCATCACCATGATCCCGCTGGGCATCTTCGCCAACGGGCTGGCGGATGCCGACCCGCTGAAACCCACACTGTTCTCGCTGCACAAGACCGTGGGGGTCTTTATCTTTTTCGTGGCGCTGGCCCGCATCCTCTGGGCGCTCACCCAGCCCAAACCCGCCCATCTGCACCCCGACCGCAAGGCCGAGACCTTGCTGGCCACACTGGTCCACTGGCTGCTTTATGCCTCGCTCGTTCTGGTGCCGCTGTCGGGCTGGGTCCATCACGCCGCCACCACCGGCTTTGCGCCTATCTGGTGGCCCTTTGGCCAGGGCCTGCCCGGCGTGCCGATCTCTGACAGAGTCGCGCATATCTCTGCCAGCCTGCATATCATTTTCGAACGTGTCCTCGCGGCCTCCATCCTGCTGCATGTCGCAGGCGCGTTGAAACATCACTTCATCGACCGCGACGACACGCTCGCCCGCATGACCTTCGGCCATACGGAGCCGCACCCGGTCCCCCTCCCCACGCCAGACTCAAAAGCCGCGCCCGTCATGGCGGTCGGTGTCTATGCCGCGGCTCTCGCCATCGGCGCAGGTCTTGGCCTGTTCAAACATGACAAGATCGAGGTCGAGGCATTGGCCGCAGCCATCAGCGAATGGCAGGTGCAGGACGGCACTCTCGCCATCTCAATCCAGCAGCTAAGCACCGATGTCGAGGGCAGCTTCGCCGATTGGACCGCCGCGATCAGCTTTGATGAGACCCCCGACGCAGAGGGCAAACACGGC
>CALFWN010000026.1 GCA_937928335.1 uncultured Litoreibacter sp.
GGCGTTTACGGCATTCTCGCCCTCGGCCAGATCAGGACGGCCAAGATAGTCGCAAAACCGCTTATACTGGCTGTCATTGCCAACCGCGACCAGCACATGGCCGTCATTGGTCTTGAAGGTCTGGTAGGGCACGATGGTTGCATGTTCATTGCCGCGACGCGGGCGCGGTTTGCCGGTGGTCAGATGCGCCACGCCCTCATTGATCAGCCAGCTGATCTGCGTGTCGACCAAAGCCACGTCGATATGCTGCCCCTCGCCGGTCTGGTCGCGGTGGCGCAACGCGGCCAGAATGCCCACCGTCGCATAGAGCCCGCAGACCACATCCGCGATGCCCACCGCCACTTTCATCGGCTGGCCGTCGGGCTCGCCGGTCAGCGACATGATGCCCCCAAAGCCCTGCGCCATCAGGTCATAGCCGGGCTTTTCGCGGTTCGGCCCGGTCTGCCCGAACCCCGAGATCGAGCAATAGATCAGATGCGGATGCGCCTCCAGCAGGCTGGCGTGATCCAGCCCGTATTTCACCAGCCCGCCAGGTTTGAAATTCTCGATCACGATGTCAGCCGAGGCCGCAAGCGCCCGGATCGTCTCCTGCCCCTCCGCGCTGGCAATATCGACGGAGATCGACAATTTGTTGCGGTTGGCACACATGAAATAGGCGCTCAGATCGGTCTGCTTCCCATCCGGGTCGTTGACGAATGGAGGCCCCCATCCCCGCGTGTCATCACCGCCCGATTTGGGGTTCTCGATCTTGATCACCTCGGCGCCCAGATCGCCCAGAAGCTGCGTGCAGGTCGGCCCGGCCAAAATCCGCGACAGATCGAGCACCTGCAACCCCTCCAATGCGCCTTTTGCAAACATCAGATACGTCCATCATAGCTGTTGCGCTCAATGATGGCGGCAATCACCGTGAAGGTGCTGGCCGTCTGCGCTTCGTGCAGGGCGGCCCGCAGTTCCGCGCGGCTGGTCACGGTATGCCCAAAGCCGCCAAAGGCCTGCCCGATGGCGGCAAAGTCATGACGTGCGAAATCCACGCCCCGGTTGGCCATTTGCCGTTGCCGCTGTTTCAGCTCGATCAGCGCGAGGCTGGCATCGACAAAGACCACGAAGATCGTGTTCTGCCCCAGCTCGGCGGCGGTTGACAGCTCGCCCGCCACCATCAGGAAGCCTGCGTCGCCCGAAAAGCTGACCACGGTGCGCGCGGGAGCCGCATATTTCGCCCCCATCGCCAAAGGCACGGCGCAGCCCATCGTGCAAAGTGCGGTGGATTGCACCAGACCCTTGGGTTGGGCACAGCGCCACATCTGGCTCAGCAGGATGCGATGAGCCCCGCTATCCACGGTGGCAATCGTGTCATCGGGAAGAATCTCGTTGCACAGCGCGATCACCGCGCCGGGACCCCAATCCTCATCGCGGGGGAAAGCGGCCTCCAGATCGGCCTTGAGCTGTGCGACCTCGCCACCCGGCCAAAGCGCGGGCTTTTCAGCGCCTGACAGCGCCTGCAGCGTCGCCCCGGTATGGGCCACAAAGCTCAGCCCCGCCTGATGCATATAGTGGTCATTGGGAACGGCGGTGATGTCGATGACCCGCGTGACCTCCGGGTCCCAGACCTCCCGCCAGCCGGGCCGCATCTCGATCGGGTCATAACCCACGCAGATCACCAGATCGGCGGCCCGCACGAAAGGCAGCAGATGCTTGTCCGCCAAAGACGACAGCCCCGCCCCGCCCAGTGCAAGCGGATGGGTTTCCGGCAAGACGCCCTTGGCCTTGTAGGTGGTGATCACCGGGATGCCGCGCGAGGTTGCAAACTCCGCCAAAACCTCAGCGCTGCCATCCTTCAACACATCCAGCCCGGCAATGATAACGGGCCGCGTGGCCTGCGCCAGCCAGGACGCGGCCCGGGCCAGTTCCGCAGGCGCAGGCGTCACCGGTGCCGCCACCGCCCGACGCCGACGTCTGGGCGCGGCCTGCGCATCGGCCACAGAGATCGGCACATCAATATGCACCGGCCCCTCGCGGCCCTCGGTCGCAATGCCCACCGCCTTGTCAGCAATGATATCGGCACCCTCGGCGGTCAGCGTGAAGGTGGCCTTGGTGATCTCGTCAAAGACCCGGCGGTGATCCAGCACCTGATGCGTGTAGGTCAGCGCCTCATCGGCATCGACGCAGCCCGTGAGCACAATCATCGGCACCCGGTCCTGATGGGCATTGGCCACCACATTGACGCCGTTCATCGCACCCGGCCCCACAGTGGCGACCAGAATGCCGGGCGCGCCGGTCACGTGATGGGCACCTTCCGCCATGAAGCCCGCCGCGTTTTCATGCTTGCACAGGGTGAACGCGATCCCGGCCTGCTCAAGCGCGTCGATAATGGTCAGCACCTCGCCGCCCGGCATCCCGAACGCATGGCGGCACCCCGCCTCATAAAGGCGCTGGGCCACCAGATCGGCGGCGCGTTGTGGCTTGGTCATGAAAGAGCTCTCCCGAGGCGGTCTGTGTCACGCACGTTATTGCACGGCACCTTGCGCAATGGCCATAAAGATTGCGTCCAGCTCGCCCGCAGCCACCTCCAGATCGGCATCTGCCTCCGCCATGTAAGGCGCAAAGACCGTCGACGGCATCTTGTAGGACAGCGTCGCCGTGCCATCCTCGTTTTCGGTGACATAGACCCGGATCGGGGCCTCGATCATTGCCGCTGTGGACAGCCCCAGAATGCGCACGGCATATACGTTGTTGAACAGGCCGATCACCCGGTTGCCCGGTATGGTGACACCACGCGACTTGGCCGCCGCCGTGGGGCCTGCTTGCGTCACAACCCCCATCTTATTGGCCTTGGCCGCCGCCTTGACGGAGCCCACCAGCGCGCCAAAATCCTTGTCACTTTGCAAAACAACCCAGCCATCTCGCGGGGCCATTTCCGCCTGGGCGGCAAAGCCAAGGCTCATCATCACAACGATCAAGACAGCGCGCATCACATCAGCTCTCCATTTGGTTAAAAATACTCACAAAAGCTTTGCCAGAGCCCGGGCGCGAAGGCCAGTCACGACTGCGCAAGCGGCGGCCATCACGCACAAAGCCCCGATTTTTTACAAAACCCCAGACGCCGCCAGGGCCAGGGCATTGCAAAAAATCGGGGCTTTGCAAAATATCATGCGCCGCGCCAGCGGCTCATTTGGATCACATCCGCGAAGCGACGTTTTCCCAGTTGACCAGATTGTCCAGGAAGTTGGTCAGGTATTTCGGACGCGCGTTGCGGAAATCAATATAGTAGCTGTGCTCCCACACGTCGCAGCCCAGAAGCGCTGTCTGGCCAAAGCAAAGCGGGTTCACGCCGTTCTCGGTCTTGGTCACGGCCAGCGAGCCGTCGGCGTTTTTCACCAGCCAGCACCAGCCCGATCCGAACTGCCCGGCACCCGCCGCAGAAAACTGCGATTTAAACTCATCGACCGAGCCAAAGCTGTCCTTCAAAGCCGCTTCCAGCTCGGATGGCATGGCGGATTTGCCCGGCCCCATCATCTCCCAGAACTGGTTGTGGTTCCACAGCTGCGAGATGTTGTTGAAAATGCCATTTTGCGCCACGGCGGAGGCGTCATAGGTGCCCTTGATGATCTCCTCAAGCGACTTGCCGTCCCATTCAGTGCCCTCAATCGCCTTGTTGCCATTGGTGACATAGGCGTTGTGGTGCAGGTCGTGGTGATATTCCAGCGTCTCTTTGGACATGCCGTTATCGGCCAGCGCGTCATGGGCGTAGGGGAGGTCAGGAAGTTCAAAAGCCATTGGAAGCCCTCATCTGTTGGGTGTTGTTCTCTGTCTCTCTAACTGAGCGCCTCAGGCGGCTGCGTCAAGCAGGTCGTGTCAAAAGACGCGGGCCTCCGCCCCCGGCATGGCGGCGCGTTTGAACAGCTCGAACACATATTCCGCCTGCGAGCGGAAGCAGATCACCTCGGCCGCGCCGTCTTCCGTCATCCAGAACGCCGCCGGGGCCTGCGCGATCCGGGTGCGACGCAACTGGCCCGGCTGGAACGCATTGCGCGACATATCAACCGGGGCCAGCTTGGCCAGCACCTCGCGTGTGCCTGCGCCCTCAATCCGGAATACCGCGCGGGCATCCGAGACATTGGCCGCCAGAAAATGCTGCCCCTTCAGTGCTTTGGACAGCTGGGTCACGCCCGCCTCCGCCGCATCATAGGGGCAGAGGATCAACAGCTCGTCAGGGCTCATCCAGGCCACGCCATAAGCGCCCGAAAAGCTGCATCCGGTCACCGCAGGCGGTTTGACGCCCGTCAGTTTGGCGACGACTGCCTTCAGTTTCGCCGATGACAAATCGCCGCGCAGGGTGATCATCCCGCGCAGGCCCTGTTCGGTAACCCTCACATAGCCCTCGTAAGAAGCGCCGTCCAAAGCGCTGACAGCATCAGACATTTTGCTTCTCCCCCTCCTTGTCATAGAAGACCGGGTCAACGATCTTGGCGGCCACATCGGAGCCATCGAGCCCAGGTAAGGAGATCACCTCCCCCATGCGGTCCGGCCCGTTCAGCACCAGCCCCATCGCAATGCCGCGCTCCAGCGTGGCGGAGTAATAGGTCGAGGTCACCCGCCCCTGGGTCTCCCGCTGGCCATTTTCATTGCGGCCCTCGGCCACCGCATAGGCCCCGTCAGGGATGACTGATCCATCCACCGTCTCCAGCCCCACCAGCTTCCAGCGGCGCGGATCGGTCATATGGTCACGCTGCTGGGCGCGTTTGCCCAGATAATCGTCCTTCTTTTTCGACAGCGCCCAATGCAGTCCCAGATCCTGCGGGATCACGGTACCGTCGGTCTCGTCACCGATCATGATGAAACCCTTCTCGGCGCGCAAAATATGAAGACATTCAGTGCCATAGGCGGTGACGTTGAACTCCTCACCCGCCGCCATCAGCGCGTCCCAGAAGGCGCGGCCTTGGCTCGCTGGCACCGCAATCTCATAGCTCAACTCCCCCGAGAAAGAGATGCGGAACACCCGCGCATCAAAGCCGCCGATCTGCCCCTCGGCCCATTCCATAAAGCCCAGCGCGTCTCTAGAGACATCCATGCCGCCCAGCTTTTCCAGCAGCTTGCGG